>JAAUUG010000029.1 GCA_012031195.1 Oscillatoriales cyanobacterium SM2_1_8 | reverse complement strand
GGGGCTTCGGCGTGAGCGCTCAGCCGAACGGCGCAGCACCCAAAACCCTCTTTTCCTTCGATGTCCGAACCTAACCGAATATAGCTACAGCTTCTTCTTTCCTGAGCAAGGTCGTCAATCGCAGCAATAGGCAAGTAGGAGCGATCGCCTCACGGATTTTGAGAGGGTGTAGGCGATCGCTTGTTTGGGGGGACTAGCGACGAGCCAGCTTTTTCGCCAACTTGCGCAGGCGGATCGATTGGGGCGTAACCTCCACCAACTCATCGGCGCCAATGTATTCCAGCGCTCGCTCCAGGCTCATCTCAATCGGCACCTGCAACTGCACCAATTCATCCGCCCCCGCCGATCGCATGTTGGTAAGGGCTTTGGTCTTGCACACGTTGAGTTCCAAATCTTGGGCGCGGTTGTGTTCCCCCACAATCATGCCCTTGTACACCTTGGTACCCGGCGAGATGAAAAACACCCCCCGATCCTCGGCGTTGCGGAGGGCATAGAACGTCGCGTCCCCTTCCTCAAAGGAAATCAACACGCCGTTGCGCCGGGTTTCGATTTCGCCGCCCTTGGGACGGTAATCCAAAAAGCTGTGGTTGGCGATGCCTTCCCCTCGGGTCATCCGCATAAAGTCGCCCCGGAACCCGATCAATCCCCGGGCTGGAATCGCAAATTCCAGTTGGGTGCGGCCGTTGCCAAAGGCTTGCATATCCTGCATTTCGCCGCGCCGTTGCCCCAGCTTCTCGATGCAACTGCCCACCGCGTCGTCGGGCACGTCCATCACCAAGCACTCGTAGGGTTCGCAGCTCTGACCGTTCATTTCCCGGAAAATCACCTGGGGCTGGGATACCTGAAACTCGTAACCTTCCCGCCGCATGGTTTCGATCAAAATCCCCAGGTGCAATTCCCCCCGTCCCGACACCAAAAAGCGATCCGGCGAATCGGTCTCTTCCACCCGCAGGGCGACGTTGGTTTCCAGCTCCCGCATCAGCGATCGCGCAGTTGGCGGGAGGTCACAAATTTGCCTTCCTTGCCGGCAAAGGGCGAATCGTTGACGCAAAACGTCATTTGGAGGGTGGGTTCGTCCACCTCGATCAACGGCAAAGCGTTGGGGTTGTCCGGGTCGGCGATGGTTTCGCCGATGTTGGCGCTGGCAAATCCGGATACCGCCACGATGTTGCCGGCGGTGGCTTCTTCGAGCTCGACCCGCTTCAGCCCTTCAAACCCCAGCAATTTGGTGATTTTTGCCTTTTCGACGGTGCCATCCCCTTTCATCAGGGCGGCCGTCTGACCGTTGCGCAACCGCCCGTTGTGAATTTTGCCGATGACAATCCGCCCCAAATACTCAGAGTAATCGAGGGTCGTCACCTGCAGTTGCAACGGTTTTTCGACATCGCCCACCGGCGGCCCGATGTGGTGCAACATCGCTTCAAACAACGGCTGCATGTCCTTGGCTTCTTCTTCCAGCTTTTCTTTGGCCAGGCCCTGCAACCCCGATCCAAACAGGTAGGGGAAATCGCACTGATCGTCGTCGGCCCCCAATTCAATGAACAAATCCAACACCTTGTCCACCGCCCGCATCGGTTCGGCCTGGGGGCGATCGATCTTGTTCACAAACACAATGGGGCGCAGACCCTTTTCCAGGGCTTTTTTGAGCACAAAGCGGGTTTGGGGCATGGGCCCTTCGTTGGCATCCACAATCAGCAAACAGCCATCGACCATGCCCAAAACCCGTTCCACCTCGCCGCCAAAGTCGGCGTGACCCGGAGTATCGACAATGTTGATCAGGGTCTCTTTGTAGCGGACAGCGGTATTTTTGGACAGAATGGTGATGCCCCGTTCCCGTTCTAGGTCGTTGGAGTCCATGACACAGGTCTCGACGGCTTCGCCGGTGCGAAAAACGCCGGATTGCTTGAGCAGAGCATCGACCAGGGTGGTTTTGCCGTGATCAACGTGGGCGATGATGGCGACGTTGCGGATGGGTAGAGACATAAGGGGGTGCGCCCGATCGCGAAGCTTTCAATTTTCTTCCACATTATAGGGGGGCCACGGCGCGGCGGTAAGGGCGAGGGGGGACAAGGGCCCGTCTTGGGGTTGGCCGCGGGCATCGGTTTCGCTGGCGCATAGGCAGATGCCGTCGCCGGCCCGCTCCAACAAATCCGCCAGCAAACGTTCCAGGCGATCGCGATCGGCGGCAGCGGTTTGGGTGGGGGAAAGGGGGGTGCCGTCCCAGGAACGCAACAACAGCGGGGCACCAAACAGGGCCACCCGACCGCCTTGAGTCCACAACGGCGAACCGCTATCCAGCCAAAATTGGTAGCGGTGATGGAGACGAGCCGTGCGGTATTGGTAAATGGTGGCCACCACAATGGCCGTGGCAGGCACTTCCGGCACGAAGGGGTTGGCGGCCACGGCCCCCTGCATCAGGGTATGGACAAACCGTTGCCGAATTTCCGGGGCGGGCCAGTGCAAGCGGCTGCCCATCTGCCAATAATGCTGGGTGGTTTCCAAAAGTTCCTGCAACAGCCGGCGGGAGGCAAAATCGCCGTAACGGGGCAACAACCATTGCCGAATGGCTCGATCGAAAAACAACAGGGGCACATCGCCGGCTTTTTGCGCCTGCACCCAGGTGCGGAGGTCTTCGTAGGCGGTGCTGGCGGCGTATCCCAGACGGTACCATTCGGCCAAGCTTTCGCTGGGCAGCAGTTCAGGGCGATCGGGATCGGGACGGTAGGCGCAATCGGCCAACAACCCGGCCCGCACCGGATCGATGGTTGGCACCAACACCGCCAGCATTTCCGCAACGCGATCGCGGGAGAGGGTGCGCCCCAACCCCGGATACACCAAAGCCATCAGGGCGATCAGGGCGCGCACCGGCGGCACCAACCACAGGGGACGTTGTTCATCCAGGGGAATGACTTCCCAACCTTGATGCCCCAAAATCTCGGCGATCGCGTAGGCGGCCAAACTGTCCAAACCGGGGGCGATGATGGCCACTTCACCGGGGGCAAAGCTGCCGGCCGCCAGACCCGTGGCGATCGCCTGGGCGGTTTGCCGCAACAATTTGCCGCGGGAGGGGGCTTCCAACCCGTAGGTTTGGGGCACCGCTTCCGTGCCGTAGGCACTCGCCAAGGTGGCCAGCACGGCGGGCACAATGGGCGCCAGACCGGGGGCAACCGTCAGGGTGTGGACGTGGCAACGGCACCGCAATTCTTGCCAAGCGGCCGGATCGGCCCCCAAACCCAACCGAGCGGCACCGTGGGGGTTAAACGTGAACAAAGCCGGCACGTCGTTGCCCAACAAACCGGCGGCCACCGTCGCCAAGAGGGCCGGGTATTCGTCCACATCGTCGGCCAGCAAATAGGCGAACCGCTCCCGCAGCTTCCGTTGGTAGTAGCCATGGGGCCACAAATGCTGCCCATAGAGTTCGGCCACGATGCCGTAGGTGAGCAACCCCTCCCGCCAGCAGTAATCCCGCCAGCGGGTCAACGCCGTCAAAATGGCATCGGTCGGCACATCCTCTCCCAAACCCTGGGTCAACCGTGCCGGCAATTCCGACAGGGATAGCCCCGCCAACGCCGTCAGGTGGTACAAGTCCAGCAGCCGCCGCGGCCATTGCTCGGGGATGGTTCCCGGCATTTGCAGCTCCGCCAGCAGGGGTTGCCAGAGGTCTCGGGCCAATTCCTGCTCCAGTTCCACCCGCAGGGTCAACGGAAAATTTTTGACCACCGGCAAATTTTGCGCCAACAGGGGCCAGAACAATTCCACTTCGGCGCGCAAAAAACCTTGGGGGGTGGCCGTTGTGGCCGGATAGGTTCCCCCACGGCCCGCAACAACCGTTCGTCGAGGCGCTGCCGTTGCCGACCGTCGGCCGCAAACACCAACACCCGCCGGGCCTCGCTTTGGGGGTCACGGGGTCGCCGCTGCCCAAACCGGGCCACCCAGTCCTGAAATTGGGCCACCACCGCCGCCGTTTTGCCGCTCCGGCAGGGGCCTTCCACCCAGAGGGGGGTCACGTCAAATGCAGGGTGCATTCCAACAACAACCGCTGGTTGACCGTGGCGTAGGGTTGAATGGCCAAAGCTTTCTGGAAAGCGACGATCGCCTCGGGCCAGTTTCCCAACAACATTCGGCACAACCCCACGCCGTGCCACGCGCCAAAATGAGCCGGATTTAGGGTTACCGCCCGTTCGCAGTCCCGCAACGACAACAGGTAGCGTTCGCTCAGGTAATGCAACACCGCCCGCCGGTTCCAGGCTTCCGCAAAATCCGGCGCTTCGGCAATCACTTTGTCCAACAACAACTCGGCCCCAAGGCGATCGCCGGCGTCCCAGGCCGCCTGGGCCTGCTGCAACGCGGTCAAACCCCAGCCCCCCTTTTGGGTAAACCATTGCTGCCAAAGGGACTGCGTGGCTTGTTCCCGCACCGCCTCGTTTTCGCTGTGGAGGGACTGCAACCACTCCTGTTCTTTGGGTTCCATGGGGCGATCGCGTGCTGCCCCTATTTTAGCCCTCACACAAATACCATGGGCTTGTTTTTGTGGGGTTCAAACTCTTGGGCATCGAACCGATAGAGGCTGGCAGGGCGCCCCGCCCCCTTGGAAATTTTTACCCCCGTATCCTTCAAAAAACCCAACTTGCGCAAACGCGATCGAAAATTGGAATAATCGGAAAAACCGTCCCCCAACACCGCCGCATAAAACTGGTACAACTCGTTGAGGGTAAAGGTTTCGGGCAACACTTCAAAGGCGATCGGGCTGTATTCCAACTTGGCGCACAGGCGGCGGCGACCGTAATTCACAATGCGTTCCTGGGCAAAAGCCAACGGCGGCAAATCGGCCACCGGGTACCAAGCAATGCCGATCGCCCCCCCGGCCAAGGGTTCGGCATCCGCCAAGCGCACGATGGCAAAATAGCTCACCGAGAGGTAGGGATTGGGGCTGGGTGCCGGTGGATCGAAAGTAAAAAGTTGCTCCAGGTAAAGGTTTTCGACCCGGATTTTTTCCGCCAAAATCCGTTCGGCGGCCCCCTTCAGCGGCTCATTTTGACGCACCAGGGTGCCCGGCAAGCACCAATAATCGCGGTAGGGATCGCCATCGCGCTTCACCAGCAACACCAAAAGCCGGCTGCGTTCCGTATCCACCGCAAAAATGACGTTGTCCACTCCAACCCGAAAATTCGCGATCGGATTGGTGGCCTTGGCAGCCATCAATACAAACCTTCTCGCTCGATGTACGCTGCCACTGAGGGTATCACGCTGGCGCGATCGCCCCGATCGCGATACCCCGTCGAAGAGACGGGCGGCACCTCTGCGCTCGCCCAGTGCAGCTTGCCCCCCAAAGCCTCAAGTTGGGCTACGGTCTCTGGGCTCAGGCTCACCCCCGCCCTCGGCATCACCAACAATTCGGCCCGTTGCAACACCTCGGCCGCCCGATACCACGAGGGAATTTGCCCCACCACGTCGGTGCCCACCGCCAACACCAAGGGGCGGTCGGGCCAACGGGCCGCCACCAACGCCAACGTTTCCACCGTCCGCGGCCGCGAAAATTCCTGGTGCAAGACCACCCGCGGATTCCGGACATCGGCGATCGCCCGTTCCATCATGGCCGCCCGGTGGGGCAGCGGCGCCCGGTGCTGCTTAAACGGGTTGTCGGCCACCCAAACCACCACCCCCTCAAAGCGATCGCCCAGCCAGCGCAGGATCGAACCATGCCCCACCGTCGGGGGGTCGGCACTGGTACCAAACAGGGCGATCGCAGCCGTCATGGCAAAACGGGAAATATGGAGAACGATGGCGTAAAATAACGGGAGCCGTTCGCCAAGTAGGTACCTACTATAAATTATGAGTGCCCCGCAAATCCTGACCGAGCCGGTTGGCCAACCGCTGTCGGTGCTCAATCCTGTAGCTAGCCCGGCCACCAATCCTGCCATCAATCCTGCCATCAATTCCATGGCCCACGCTGGAGAAGCGCCCCGGGACTACCGTTCGGAAGGGTATCGGGACGCCTACAGCCGCATCAACGCAATTGTGATCGAAGGCGAGCAAGAAGCCCACGACAATTATCAACGCTTGACGGAATTGCTGCCGGAGCACCGCGAGCGGTTGTTGGAGCTGGCCAAAATGGAAAAGCGCCACCAAAAAGGGTTTACCGCCTGCGGCCGCAACCTTGAGGTGGTGCCCAATATGGACTTTGCCCGTGAATTTTTTGCCGATCTCCATGGCAACTTCCAGGAAGCCGCCGCCGCGGGCGATGTGGTCACCTGCCTTCTGATTCAAGCCCTGATCATTGAGTGCTTTGCGATCGCGCTTACAACATTTACATCCCGGTGGCCGACGACTTTGCCCGCAAAATCACCGAAGGGGTGGTCAAGGAGGAATACAGCCACCTCAGCTTTGGCGAAGAATGGCTGAAGGCCAATTTTGACACCGCCAAGGAAGGGCTGATGGCCGCCAATCGCACCAACCTGCCCATTGTTTGGAAGATGTTGAATGTGGTCGCCGACGATGCCCGCGTGTTGGGGATGGAAAAAGAAGCCCTGGTGGAGGATTTTATGATCCAATACGGCGAAGCCCTGAACAACATTGGGTTCAACACCCGCGAGGTGATGAAGTTGTCGGCGATGGGTTTGGCGGCTTAACCGTCCAATTAACCGTCCAAGGCGCTCCCATGCGGGCGGTGTCGGCAGACAAAACAGGGTTGGGCCATGGCTTGTGCGTTTCCAGGATAGATTTGGCATATGTTCGGTTTGATTGGTCATCTGACGAGCTTGGCCCACGCCCAACGGGTCACCCGGGAGTTGGGATACGAAGAATATGCCGAGTGGGACTTGGAGGTTTGGTGCAGTGCACCTCCCCAAATTGTGGACGAAATTACGGTTCGCAGCATCACCGGACAAGTGGCGCGGGGACTGTACGTGGAGTCCTTCTTTTTGCCGGAGATGTTGGCGGGCAGCCGCATCAAAACCGCCATCCGCAAAATCTTGAATGCCATGGCCCACGCCCAAAAGCACGGCATCGACATTACGGCCTTGGGCGGTTTTTCTTCGATTGTGTTTGAAAATTTCAACCTGTCGCAGATGCTGCGGGTGCGCAACATTGAGTTGGACATCCATCGTTTCACCACTGGCAACACCCACACGGCCTACATCATTTGCCGGCAGGTGGAAGCAGCGATGGTGAAATACGGAATTGAACTCACCAAGGCGACCGTGGCGGTGTGCGGGGCCACGGGAGACATTGGCAGCGCCGTGTGCCGATGGTTGGCCCAACGCAGCGAAATTGGGGAACTGTTGTTGGTGGCCCGCGATCCCCAACGGCTGGCGGATTTGCAAGGGAGTTTGGGGCGCGGTCAGGTGATGGCGATGCCCGAAGCGCTGCCCAAAGCGGATGTGGTGGTGTGGGTAACCAGCATGACCCAAGGAATGTCCCTCAACCCGGCGGAATTGCGCCGCCCCTGCGTGTTGATTGACGGCGGCTATCCCAAAAACCTCGCGACCCAGGTGCAAGCCCCGGGGGTTTACGTGTTAAACGGCGGCGTGGTCGAACACAGCTTGGACATCGATTGGCGGATCATGAAAACAGCAGACATGCTCAACCCTGCCCGCCATTTGTTTGCCTGCTTTGCCGAGTCCATGCTCCTCGAACTCGAAGGATGGCACACCAACTTTTCCTGGGGCCGCAACAACATTGCGATCGAAAGCATGGAAAAAATTGGGGAAGTTTCCCAAAAACACGGTTTTCGGCCCCTGATTGCCTGATGGGTTGCGCCAAGGGCTTAATCTAGCGCTGCCATTTGCGCCAACACCAAATCCAGGGGTTGGGCCGTATCCAAAACGTGGCGGGGGGCCGTTTCGTGGGCGGCAAACGGTTCAAAGGCCGCTTGTTGGGCGGCCAACAAATCGGCGGTGGCATCGGCCACATCGGTACCGGCGATCGCCCGGGCCTGCAACCGATGGGCAAGCACGGCGGAGGGGGCTTGGCAATGCCAGAACGTCAGGGGAATGCCGGCCAAGGCTGCGGTCAACCCTTGGCGCCAGGACACGCGATCGTATTTGGCATCCACCACCACCGACCAGCCGGCCTCGGTGAGTTGTTGCGTCAGTTCGGCCAAGCGTTGGTAGGTGCGCGCCGTCATTTCTGGGGTGTAGAGGTCGTCCCCACCCCGGGCTAGCAACGGCAGTCCCGCCAAGTGTTTCCGAATCACATCGGAACGCAAAACGATCGCCCCGATTTGGGCCGCCAGGGCCGCGGCGGTGGTGGATTTGCCCGCCCCCGACAGACCAACCATGGCATGAACCCGCGGGGGCTGGGGTTGCAAATAAGTAGCGGCCATCCGGTAGTAGGCCGCGGCCTCTTGCTGAGCATGGGTACGGGTCGCCGCATCCACGTTGGGGTCATCCAACAAAAACGACGTCACCTTGGCCCGGACGTAGGCCCGCATGCTCAAAAACAGCGGCAACAGCGGCACCCCTTCGTAATCCCCGGTCACTTCCAAATACCGATTCAGGAAAACGTTGGCCAGGTCGGGCCGCCCCCGAAAATCCAAGTCCATCGCCAAAAAGGCCGCATCGTACAACACGTCGCCAAACCGGAACGGCTCGTTGAATTCGATGCAATCAAAAATCTGAATTTGCCCCCCAAACCAGCAAATGTTCTTCAGGTGAACATCGCCGTGGCATTCGCGAATTTGACCCCGCTGTACCCGCTCCGCAAAACGGGCCGCCTGGGCCGCAAACATCCGATCCGTCACGGCTTTGGTGGCAGCCAACTGGTCGGCGGTTTGGGCCCGGCCCACATAGCCTGCCGTAGCTTGATAGTTGTCGTCGGCCACGGCCTGCAAAGCGGCCGCCGTGCCAAACTGGGCGATCCGAGCGTCGGTAGCCGCCGTACGGTGAAATTCCGCCAGCCGGTCGGCGATGTCTACCATGTGGGCTGCGGTAACTTTCCCCGCCTCAAACCAGGCCAAAAACAAATCCTCTTGGTGAAAACGATGCATCTTCACCGCATATTCCACGGGCTCGCCCGGGCCCTCCCCCAAAAAGTAGCGATCGCCCTCTTGAAAAATGGGCACCACCCCCACGTACAAATCCGCCGCCAGCCGTCGGTTTAACCGCAACTCCTCGTGGCAAAAATGCTGACGTTGGGCCAACGTCGAGAAATCCAAAAAGCCAAAATTTACCGACTTCTTGAGTTTGTAGGCCCAGTCGCCCGCCAACACCACATAGGAAATGTGGGTTTGCAAGAGATCGTCCTGGGCGATCGCCCGGTTTTGGGCCCAAACCCGGCCTTGGGCAAAGGCCTGGAGCAACGGGGGGAGTGCAGAATTCACGCTTCGTCGGCTCCGGGGGAGGTGGTGGCCACTTCTTCGAGCCACGCCGGATCGTCGGCCAGGGCAATGCTCTCCAAAATGCTGTCCAGGATCGCATCGGCACGCTCGTCGGAAATTTGCAACGCCTCTTTCAGATCGTGAAACAGCTCTTCTTCCTCGGAGGTAATTTGACCGTTGGCTTGGATCACGGCGATCGCCATGGTGAACGCAATTTCGCGGGGGGTTTCGTCTTGGAGCGCCGCCACCGCACTGGCGTAGAGGGTGTCCACGCCTTTTTCTTCGGAAATGCCAGCCAGCCGATCCAACATGTGCATCAACTCGTCTTCGCTGTAGCCGGCAAAATACTCCGTGGCCAGCATGACTTCCGCCTGAGCTTCGGCTTCACGGGTGTCGCCCTCGTAATCGCAAACGGCAGCGACCAAACCAATGGCGGCGATCGCCTCTTCGGTACTTAAAGGAATGACCGGTGTATCGGGAGTGATGGCAAAAGGTTTCACGGGTTGACCGCGGTGGAGAGCTGGGGTCAGTGTATCACCCTCTGGGGACCAAATTGCCCCGTGACAATCGCCCGAAGTATTGCTAGGATATTGGACCGCATCCAACTTGGAGAGATGCCACATTGGAGAGATGGCCGAGTGGTCGAAGGCGCAGCACTGGAAATGCTGTGTGGGGCAACTCACCGTGGGTTCGAATCCCACTCTCTCCGTTTTCGCCCCCCAAACACCCGGTGACCCTGGGGGCACCTTCTGCGACAACAGCCTTTTGCGATACCGAAGGTATGCAGCCCGAAAATCCACCCCTCACCCGCACCCAAGTGTTGGCGGCGATCGCCCTGACGGCCTTGGCCCTTGTGGTTTTGGGTACAACCTGGATGCGTTTGCTGCGGGTGGCGCCGGTGCCGTGGCGGTTTTCCCTGGGGTTGGTGGGGGAAGGGTTGGCCCTGGGCGGGGCGATCGCCTTGGCCGGTGCCGGTTTGTACCTCGGATGGGAGAGGTATCGACGGGCGGCCGACAGCTATTTGGCCCGGGTGTTGACTCCCCTCCGACCCGGGGATGAAATTTGGCTAGGGTTGTTGCCCGGCCTCAGCGAAGAATTTTTGTTTCGGGGGGTGGCGCTCCCCGGCTTGGGCAACGGGGCCCTGGCTTTGATCTTGAGCAGCAGCATTTTTGGTCTGTTGCATTGGGCCGAACGCCGTCAATGGCCCTATTCCCTCTGGGCGATCGCCGTGGGCTTTGGTTTTGGCGCCGTTACCCTGACCACCGGTTCTTTGGTGCCAGCCATTGTGGCCCATGTCACGGCCAACACCTTGGCGGGATACGTCTGGCGCACCCGGGGCCCAGACCGGAACCAAGGCGAAAATTAGGCTTTGGGGCCGCTCAATCGGGTTTGGATCGCCTTCATCCCCTGAACCAAAAAGTTGAGGTACTTGTTTTGGTTTTCGGACAGGTGGGCAATCTGCTTTTCGAGCTGCGCAATTTTGGTTTCCTGTTGCCGCGACAACTCCAACAATTCGTTGACTTTCATCGCCACTTCCCGTTGGATCAGGTTTTCGATCCCCTGAATCAAGAGGTTTTCCATGGCCGAAATTTTTTCGATCACCCCTTTCCCTTCGGCCGCCGCCGCGGCCGGGGCCGCCGCCGTTGCGGTAGCCATTCCGTTGCTGAATCCCGAAGCGGTCTCGGCTACCATCGCCTCGTCCAAATGCAAAAGGTTGTTGATGCGCTCGATCAATACCTCCGACTCAAAAGGTTTTTCGAGGAATTCAAACCCCACAAACGGTTCGGGTACGTGCTCGGCCACCTGTTCCTTCAAGCCGGAAATCATGATCACCGGCGTATCGCGCAAATTGTCAAACCGGCGCATAGCCTGCAACGTTTGGTAGCCGTTGTATTTTGGCATCACGAAATCCAGCAAAATCAGGTCGGGACTGGAACGACGGGCGACCTCCAAGCCGGTTTTGCCATCGTTGGCTTCCAACACCTCAAATTTGCCCGCCAAGATGCTCTTTACCATCTTGCGGATCATGATGCTGTCGTCGATAACCAGAACCTTCTTCGATGTCATGGGGTGACTCGCCTTGTCGGGGAATAAAGGGAACGGCTCCCGACCTCAATTCTAAAGGAAAGGGGCCGCTGTGCTTGTCCGCAACCATGCTGCGGTTCTCCCCCTCCCCGCGGCCAAACCCCGCCTGGAGGAACCTGGAAGGGCGATCGGGCGCCATCCGGACGTGAGCTGGACGGCAAGGAGGATTCGGAAAACCCCTCGGAGTCCGGCTCCCGCTCCCCTACGCCACCATCCGGAACCGTCAGGTTAGCCCATCTGAAACACAAAACTAACTTTGTCGCCTTTGCCCAAAGCAATGCGATCGCCGGCGCGGAGCCGATGGCGGTTGCCGGGGGGCAGGGGGACATTGTTGATGTAGGTGCCGTTGGAACTGCCCGTATCTTCAAAGTAAAAAGCATCCCCTTCGTAACGGATATCGCCGTGCACCCGCGACACGATGTCGGAATCGGGGAACCCGGAAACATCAATATCGGGGGGAATCAAATTGTTGGGTTTGCCAATGTGAATGACTTGCACGCTGGTGGGCAATTCGATCCGGGTTTCGGTTTGAAGGTGCATCAAATAGGCCGAAATTTGTTGCAGTTGGGTCCGGGCCGGGGCCGCCGCTGCCCGCGATCGCAAATCGGTTTCGTCGTCGGGGAGGGGGGTAACCACCGGTTCCGGCACTTCTTCGCTGGGCTCCGGCGTGGCGGCTTCGGTACTGACTTGCACGGGTTGGCTCCCTTGCTGGAGGTCAAATCCACAATTACCACAAAACTTGGCCCCGGGCTGCACCTCGGCGCTGCAACTCGGACACTGGGTGTACAAAATTTGGGGGAGGGATGAAAAGCAGGCTTCGCAGGTGAGGGCGCCGGCGGGGTTCACATGGTCACAACTGGGACAAACAATCATGGCTTTGGGCAAATTGAAGGGCGGTGGGCAAAAATTGGCTACTCGCCCGCAGGACGCAACACGGTTTTGGCGGCGATGCGGGTTTGTTTGCGTTCAGCATCGCTGAGGACGGTACCGGTTTGCAAACGGGTGGCGTTGCTCTGCAAGACGGTGGCAGCGTTGGTGTCTCCCATTGCAGGCAGTCTTGGCGGCGGTCTGCAACAGGGTGGCGGCGCCGGCGGTATCTCCCTGCTGCAACTTGGTCTCGGCCAATTGCGTCTGCCGATATTTGGCCAAAGCCAACACCCGCCCTTGCACCTCCTCGTCCATTTTGGGCCGGTGATCGGCGATCGCCTGCACCTCGATCGCCAAACCTTCGGAAGCAAGGGTGGCCCCGGGCCGCTGCGGATCGGTGTAGGTTGCCTGCACCGTGGCCACCACCTGGCGATCGGGGGTGCTGCCCGGCAACGCCCGGTTGGAGGTGGCATCAATGTAAAAGTTTACCAACACGGCCCGCTCTACCCCCACCATCAAGTCCCCCAGTCGGGCCCGCACCCGGTTGCCTTCGGTTTGGGTGACCAATTCGATGGTGTCGGGGGCTACCTGGGCCATGGGTTTGAATTCGGCCAAACGGGTGTTGGGGGCCATCTGCAATTCCAGGTGGGCATCGGTCAGCCCCACGCTTTGCACCCGCCGCAACAGCCACTGAAATTCTTCCGCCGCCTGCCCGGGGTCTTGGATGTAGGTCATGGTGCCGCTGCCCGCATCGGCAATTTTTTCCAAGACGTCTTGGTTCCAAGCGTCGCCGAAACCCAGGGTGTGCAACGTGACGTTGTATTCCGCCGCCAATTGGGCAAATTTCAAACAGCGATCGTTGCTGCCGTGCTCGTTCTCGCCGTCGGTGAGCAAAAACACTTGGCCGATGGTCTGATGCTTGCCCTTCGCCCATTCCTCCAGACCCAGCCGCAACCCTCGTCAATGCAGGTGCCGCCGTTGGCCCGCAACCCCTGAATCTGCTCCTTGATGGATTCCGGGCGATCGACGGCTTGATTCGGTACCACCACCGTCGGCCGGTGATCGAAGGCAATCACGCTCAGGCGATCGCGGCGATCGAGGGCATCCACCAGACCGCAGGCCGCCTGCCGTACCTTGTTGAGGGGCTCCCCCCCCATCGACCCGCTGCGATCCAGAATCAAACACAGGTTAAGGGGTACCCGCCCCTCGTTGCCCTGGCTGACGGCGGCGATCGTTAGGGCCAATTGGCGCTGGCTATTTTTCTGTGCCGCATCGACGTAGGGGTCGCTGAGGCGGTAGGTGATTTCGGCCCGCACGGTATCCCTCAAATCCCTTCGCTACCCAGCATACAGGATGGGGCCTACCCCGCCGTTTTCCGGACATGCTCCAGAATGCGGGCTTTGCGCTCTTCGCCCCGGAGGTTCTGGGGGTTGGCATTCCGAGCATACTCGGCACTGGCTTCGCTGGTGCGCTGCACGTGCTCCAAAATCCGTTGCTTGCGATCCATAGCCTTTGTTATAAATCTTTACGTAAACTGTAACAGGCTTGGCGGCAAAAGCAAATCCCCTTTTCCCCGATGGGGGCGGGGTGCTGATATATTGGCTTGCTGCCCGTCCCCAACCAGGCCCTATGGAAGACAAGCGTCGGTACATTTTGACCCTTTCCTGTCCGGATCGGATTGGGATTGTGGCGGCGGTGAGTTCGTTTGTGGCGGGCAACGGCGGTTGGATTGTGGAGGCCCATCACCATGCCGACGGGGAGGCCGGACGCTTCTTCATGCGGCAGGAAATTTTGGCGGAATCTTTGCCCTTCGATTTGCCGACGTTCCGGGAAAAGTTTGCCCCCATCGGTGCCGAGTTTGGCATGGTTTGGCAGATTACGGATTCGGCGGTGCCCAAACGCATGGTGTTGTTGGTGTCGAAGTTGGGGCACTGCCTGTACGACCTGTTGGCGCGGTGGCGCAGCGGCGATTTGGTGATGGAAATTCCGGGGGTGATTTCCAACCATGAAGATTTTCGCGAATTGGTGACGTGGCACGGCATTCCCTTTGTGCATGTGCCGGTGGATCCTGACCACAAAGGGGCGGTTTTTTCGGAAATTGCGGCGCGCTTTGACCAGTGGCAAGCCGATGGCATGGTGTTGGCGCGGTACATGCAGATTTTGCCCCCGTGGTTGTGCGATCGCCTGCCGGGGCAAATCCTCAACATTCACCATTCGTTTTTGCCGTCGTTTGTGGGGGCGAAACCCTACCATCAGGCCTACGCCCGGGGGGTGAAGCTGATCGGGGCCACCTGTCATTTTGTGACGGCGGAGTTGGATGCGGGGCCCATCATCGAACAGGACGTGATTCGGATCGACCATTCCGATGCGGTGAGCGATTTGGTACGCTACGGCAAGGACATTGAAAAGACGGTGTTGGCCCGGGGCTTGCGCTACTTTCTGGAGGATCGGGTGCTGCGCCACGGCAACAAAACGGTGGTGTTTCGGTAGGAGTGGCGATGGCGGATGGACAGGCGGCTCTGCAGGCAGCCCAGGAAGCGGCAACGGCTGAACCCACGGCGGCGAATTTTGGGCAGTTGGGCGAGGCCTATGGGGAGTTGAACCAATGGCCGGAGGCGATCGCCGCCTACGATCGGGGTCTGTCCCTCCAGCCCGACGATCCCCAACTCCATTTCAAGAGGGGCTATGCCCTGGCGGCTGCGGGTCAAATTCCGGCGGCGATCGTGGCCTACGAACGGGCGATCGCCCTGAACCCGAATTTTGCCAAACCCAAAATCAATTTAGCGATTTTGTGGGTGGATACGGAGCGGCAGGCGGACGCGGAACGGTTGCTGCAGGAGGCGATCGCCCTGGAGCCGGAGTGGCCCCAACCCTATGCCAACCTGGCGGTTTTGTGGATTCGTTACGGACGCTGGCCGGAAGCCGAAGCCCTGTTGCACAAAGCCCTGCAATTGAACCCACGGTATGCGGGCGCTTTGGCCCACTTGGGCCACTTGTACATCGAGCAACAACGCTATGCCGAAGCCGAAGCCGCTTTGGGGCAAGCTCTGGAGTGCGATCCCCAACATCGGTTGGCCCATTGGAATTTCAACGTTTACCACTGGCGGGTGCACCGTCAGGATTACCCACGGCGGCGGGCGATCGCCCAGGCATACCGGGAGCAGCTACCGGACGATCTCCAAGCGACGGCCCACTATGCCCACGTGTGCATGGAATCGGGGTTGGGGGCCGAAGCCGCGGCCCAAATCCCGACGATCGAGGCTCGTCTTGGGCCCGACGCCCCCTGGGAAACCCTTTACCAAAGTTTTGCCTATGCCTTGCCCCACCTGCGGGACGATCGCCCCCGCAACAGCGCCACCTATCGGGCGATCGGGCAAGCCTATCGCACCCAATCCCTGCAGCCCTTGGTGGCCCGTCTGCCCAAATCGGCACCGGGTAGACCGTCCAGCCCCAAACTGCGGCTGGGTTTTCTGTCGCCGAGCTTGGGCCCCCACCCCATCGGTTGGCTGTGTCAAGCCCTGTGGCCGGCTTTGACCGAGCGGGTGGGTTCCCTGTACGTCTATGCCTATGGCGATGGGGCGGGCGATCCCCTGACGGAGCATTACCGCCGCTACAGTACGGCTTACCGTGTTTATCCGCTCCGGGGGGCGATCCCCACCATGACGGCGATGTTGACGGACATGGCCCGCGATCGCCTGGATGTGTTGATCGATACGGAGGCCAGTTTGCAGCCTTGGCATCCGCCGATTTGGTTGAGCCGTCCGGCGACCCATACGGTGTCGTGGTTGGGATTTGATGCCCCTTACCTCAGCGCCGATCATTGCTGGTTGGGGGATTGGCAGACCCATCCCCCCGATGCCGACCCGTTCTACGTGGAAAAATTGTTGCGGTTGCCCCATGCCCACATTGCCTGCGGTGGATTTGACGACGACCCGGTACCCCCGGCTGCCCTCCGCCAGTCCTTGAACCTTGATCCGGCGGCGGTGGTGTTTCTGAGCGTGGCGGCGGCCCGCAAACTCAACGACGAGACCATCGCCGCCCACCTGCGGATTTTGCAGCGGGTGCCCAACGCGGTCTTGGTGCGCAAAGGGTTTGGCGATCGCCAAGCGGTGACGGCCCTCTACACCGCCCAAGCCGAGGCTCTGGGGGTAGACCCCAAGCGCCTGCGGGTGTTGCCGCCGGCCCCCACCGAAGCGGCCCACCGGGCTTGGTAC
>JAAUUG010000028.1 GCA_012031195.1 Oscillatoriales cyanobacterium SM2_1_8 | reverse complement strand
GGCAATCGCTTGGAGATGGGTTTTGAGGGCTTGCTCTTGTTCTGGTTGCATGGCTTTATTTCTGAAGTAGATTGCTCTAATTTTGACTGATACCGCCTATATTTTCCAGTACTTCAACCTCTTAAGTATTTTTACTCACCACAAAAGTGACATGCTCCCTTCCCTTCTTTACCCACTGTACCCCGGCTAACGTTTCAGATGATGCGGGGCTAATTGAAATGCTTACTCTCCACATTGATTATTTCAAAGCAAAGCCAGTAAATATTCTGAAAATCACGATTCTTTTGGATCATGGATATCACATCAAAAAATTGGTGACAGGCTTAGAGAAGGTGTATCCGCAAATCATCACCAAGATTCGTTTTCAGTTGTGCAAGGAGCCTTCCAAGGAGGAAAAAGCAGTACAGGGAAAAACAGGATTTGTGCCGATAGCAGCACGCTGGATTATTGAGCGCATCAATGCTTGGGTGGAGCGGTGTAAAATCTTGGTGAAGAATTATGAGCGGACGCTAGAAAATGCGACCACGAAACTCAATCGTTGCTTCGTCAGGATCATGCTCAAGCGGCTTGCAGCTTCTCCTTGAAATCTCAAATGGGTTCTATAGACAGGAATGGCAAAAACCGCCTCAAATGTCCAATTCCGTCAACGAGAGTTTGGAACCGTAGGTTTCGATGAATTCGCGACGGGGAGCCACCCGATCGCCCATCAATACCGTAAAAATGCGATCGGCTTCGGCGGCATCGTCAATCGAAATTTGTTTGAGGGTGCGGGTCTCTGGGTTCATGGTGGTATCCCACAACTGCTGCGGCATCATTTCCCCCAAACCCTTGAACCGCTGAATGGTGTAATTGGCGTTGGCGGGCAGCGTCGCCAGGTGGGCCTGCAACTCGCGATCGCTGTACAGGTACTGGGCATTTTTGCCCCGCTCCAGCTTGTAAAGGGGCGGGCAACCAATGTAGATAAATCCCCGATCCACCAACTCCCGCTGATACCGATAAAAGAACGTCAGCAACAACGTGCGAATGTGGGCTCCATCCACATCGGCATCCGCCAGCAGGATGATTTTGTGATAGCGCAACTGCGAAACATTGAACTCTTCTCCGCGGATGCCCAGCCCCAGCCCCGTAATCAGCGCCTGAATTTCCGCGTTTTTGTAGATTTTGCTGTCCTCAGACTTCTCAATGTTCAACACCTTGCCCCGCAGCGGCAAAATCGCTTGATAGTGGCGATCGCGCCCCTGTTTGGCCGAACCGCCGGCGGAATCCCCTTCCACAATAAACACCTCCGACTCCGCCGGATCGCGGGAACTGCAATCCGCCAACTTGCCCGGCAGGGTCGAAGATTCCAACGCCGATTTGCGGCGCACCAATTCCCGAGCCCGTCGCGCTGCCTCCGCCGCATTGAAGGCCTGAATCGCCTTATCGACAATCGTGGCGGCCACCGCCGGGTGAAACTCCAGGTATTCCGAAAGCACTTCGCCGACAAAAGAATCGACAATGCCCCGCACTTCCGTGTTGCCCAGCTTGGTTTTGGTTTGCCCCTCAAATTCTGGATCGGGCACCTTCACCGAGATCACCGCCGTGAGGCCCTCCCGAATGTTTTCCCCCCCCAGGTTGGGATCGCTGTCCTTGAGTTTCTTCAGTTTGCGGGCAAAACCGTTGATGGTGCGGGTCAATACCGCCTTCAGCCCTTCGAGGTGGGTACCGCCATCGATGGTGCGAATGTTGTTGGCAAAACCCAAAATGTTGTCGTTGTAGGTATCGGCACACCATTGCAGGGCCACTTCCACCTGCACGTTGTCCCGCTCTCCCCGCACGTACAGGCAATCGGGGTGAACCGGCTCCTTCTCCCGGTTCATGTAGCCCACGTACTCGCGGATGCCCCCTTCGTAGCGAAAGGCTTCCTGCACCTCGGTCTCCCCGCGGCGATCGCACAGGACAATGTTCAGCCCCGCATTGAGGTAGGCCAACTCCCGCAACCGCCCCGCCAAAGTCCCGTATTCAAATTCCGTGCTGAGGGTGAAAATTTGGGTATCCGGCTTGAAGCGGACAGCCGTACCGCGGCGATCGCCCTCTTGTTTTTGGGGACGCAAATCGGAAACCGGCGCCCCCCGTTCGTAGCGCTGCGTAAACTCGCAATCGTTGCGCCACACCGTCACCTGCACCCATTCCGAAAGGGCATTCACCACCGAGACCCCCACCCCGTGTAGCCCCCCCGACACCTTGTAGCCGCCGCTGCCAAACTTGCCCCCCGCGTGCAGCACCGTCAACACCGTTTCCAGGGCCGATTTGCCGGTTTTGGGGTGAACATCCGTCGGAATGCCCCGGCCGTTGTCCGTCACCGTCACCGAGCCATCCGGCTCCAACACCACTTCAATTTCGGTGCAGTGCCCCGCCAGCGCCTCGTCCACGCTGTTGTCCACCACCTCAAACACCAGGTGATGCAAGCCTTTGGGCCCCGTTGTCCCAATGTACATACCGGGGCGTTTGCGCACCGCCTCCAGCCCCTCCAACACCTGAATTTTGTCGGCGTTGTAGCTATCGGTCACATGACTCTCTTGCCCCACCGCTTCCGGGACAGCCGTCAGAACGGACTCGATCATGTTAACCACCTCAAATTCGGATATGTCGCCACGGATCAAAATGCGCCTAAAAATGCGCCTAAAAGTTCGCCCCTTTCCCCCACGTTGGCTAGGTCGGGAATTGGGCAAATCCCGTCCTTATTATACCAAATCGCCAAAAAGAAGCCCCCCGGTTGCCCAGGGGAGCTCCATTTACCTCAGCAATGCCGCCATTTAGAGGCTTCTAGCCGCCAAAGGCTGTGGCCGTCGAAGCAATCACAAACGCCGCATAGGTGAACACATACCCCACCGTGAAGTGAGCCAGACCCACCAACCGACCTTGCACAATCGACATCGCCACCGGCTTGTCTTTCCAGCGAATGAGCTGAGCCAAAGGCGTGCGCTCGTGGGCCCACACCAAGGTTTCAATCAGCTCTTGCCAGTAACCCCGCCAGCTAATCAGGAACATGAAGCCCGTGGCCCACACCAAGTGACCAAACAGGAACATCCACGCCCAGACCGAAATGTTGTTCATGCCGTAGGGGTTGTAGCCGTTGATCAACTGGGCCGAGTTCAGCCAAAGGTAATCCCGCAGCCAGCCCATGATCGTCACCGACGTTTCATTGAACTGCGCCACGTTCCCTTGCCAAATTCCCAAGTGCTTCCAGTGCCAGTAGAAGGTCACCCAGCCAATGGTGTTCAGCATCCAGAACATCGCCAGGTAGAACGCATCCCACGCCGAAATGTCGCAGGTGCCGCCCCGACCCGGGCCGTCGCAAGGGAAGCTGTAGCCAAAGTCTTTCTTGTCCGGCATCAGCTTGGAACCCCGCGCATCCAACGCCCCTTTCACCAAAATCAGGGTGGTGGTGTGCAGCCCCAAGGCGATCGCATGGTGCACCAAGAAGTCCCCAGGCCCAATCGTCAAGAACAGGGAGTTGTTGCCAGCATTGATCGCTTCCAACCAGCCCGGCAGCCAAACGTTGCCGTTGTTCGGCCAAGCGGTGGTGGCGATGCTGTCGGCGTTCGACAACAACACATCAAACCCGTAGAGCGCCTTCCCGTGGGAAGCCTGAATCCACTGCGCAAATACCGGCTCGATCAGGATTTGCTTCTCGGGGGTGCCAAAGGCTTGCATCACGTCGTTGTGGACGTACAGACCCAAGGTGTGGAAGCCCAGGAACAACGACACCCAAGACAAGTGGGAGATGATCGCTTCTTTGTGTTCCAGCACCCGTGCCAACACGTTGTTCTTGTTCGCTTCCGGATCGTAATCCCGCACGAAGAAGATCGCCCCGTGGGCAAAAGCCCCAACCATCAAGAAGCCCGCGATGTATTGGTGGTGGGTGTACAACGCCGCCTGGGTCGTGAAATCCTTCGCCATGAAAGCGTAGGGCGGCAGCGAGTACATGTGTTGGGCCACCAACGAGGTCACGACCCCCAAGCTGGCCAAAGCCAAGCCCAATTGGAAGTGCAACGAGTTGTTGATGGTGTCGTACAGACCCTTGTGCCCCTCACCGAGCAACCCGCCAAAGGGCGTGCCTTCCGGCGGCCGGTGGGTCGCCAAAATCTCCCGGATGCTGTGACCGATCCCAAAGTTGGTGCGGTACATGTGCCCGGCGATGATGAACAACACCGCGATCGCCAAGTGGTGGTGCGCCATGTCCGTCAACCACAGGGATTCCGTTTGCGGGTGGAACCCACCGAGGAAGGTCAAGATGGCGGTACCCGAACCTTGCGCCGTCCCAAACAAGTGGTTGGCCGTATCAGGGTTTTGGGCGTATACCCCCCAGTTCCCCGTAAAGAACGGCGCCAACCCAGCCGGGTGCGGCGGCATCGACAGGAAGTTGTCCCAGCCCACGTGCACCCCCCGCGATTCGGGAATGGCCACGTGCACCAAGTGCCCCGTCCACGCCAAAGAGCTCACCCCAAACAGCGCTGCCAAGTGGTGGTTCAACCGCGATTCCGCATTCTTAAACCACGCCAGGCTCGGCCGGAAGCTCGGCTGCAAGTGCAACCAGCCGGCAAACAACAGCACCGCCGACAGGATCAGCATCCAGATCGCACCCCAGTACAGGTCCTGCGCCGAACGCATCCCAATCGTGTACCACCAGTGGTAAACGCCCGAATAGGCAATGTTCACCGGGTTGCTGGCCCCAGCCTGGGAATAGGCCTCCACCGCCGCCTTGCCGAATTGGGGATCCCAAATCGCATGGGCGATCGGCTGCACGTTCAAGGGGTCTTTCACCCACTGTTCAAAATTCCCCTGCCAAGCCACGTGGAACAGGTTCCCCGAGGTCCACAGGAAGATGATGGCCAGGTGGCCAAAGTGCGACGCGAAAATCTTTTGATACAGACTTTCTTCGGTCACGTTGTCGTGACTTTCAAAATCGTTAGCCGTTGCGATCGCGTACCAAAGCCGACGGGTGGTCGGATCGTTGGCAAGCGCCTGGCTAAACTTCGGAAATTTGGTTGCCATGTTTCGTTTTCCTCTCGATTAGCCGAGTGCAGCGAAGCGGGCCAGGAAGAACGCCCACGTCGTGACGATACCGCCCAGCAAATAGTGAGCCAAACCGACCGCCCGACCTTGAATGATGCTCAGGGCACGGGGTTGGATCGCCGGCGCCACCTTCAATTTGTTGTGGGCCCACACAATCGATTCAATCAATTCTTGCCAGTAGCCGCGACCGCTGAACAAGAACATCAGGCTGAACGCCCAGATAAAGTGCGCCCCCAAGAACAACAAACCGTAGGCCGACAACGCCGAGCCGTAGGACTGAATCACGTTCGAGGCTTGAGCCCACAGGAAGTCCCGCAACCAACCGTTGATGGTGATCGCGCTCTGGGCAAAGTTGCCCAAGGTCAAGTTGGTCACCGTGCCGTCGGGGTCTACCGTCCCGAAAATGTCCGACTGCATCTTCCAAGAGAAGTGGAAAATCACCACCGAAATGCAGTTGTACATCCAGAACAGACCCAAGAACACGTGATCCCAGCCCGATACTTGGCAGGTGCCGCCCCGACCCGGCCCGTCACAGGGGAACCGGAAGCCCAATTCCGACTTGTCGGGAACCAACCGCGAGTTGCGGGCAAACAACACGCCCTTCAGCAAAATCAACACCGTCACGTGGATCGTGAAAGCATGGATGTGGTGCACCATGAAATCCGCCGTGCCCAAGTTCATGTGGGCCATCGCCACTTTGCCACCCACGGCGATCGTGTCGCCGCCAAACACCGGGCTCACCGAGTTGGTCACCCAGGGCGCCGACGACGAAATGAAGTTGGTGTGCATGTCTTGCACCCACTGCGCAAAAACCGGCCGCAGTTGAATCGCCGTATCCGAGAACATGTCTTGGGGCCGACCCAACGCCCGCATGGTGTCGTTGTGGATGTACAACCCAAAGCTATGGAAGCCCAAGAAAATACACACCCAGTTCAAGTGGGAGATGATCGCATCCCGGTGCCGAATCACCCGATCCAACACGTTGTTGGCGTTTACCGCCGGATCGTAGTCCCGCACCATGAAGATCGCCCCGTGGGCCGCCGCTCCGCAAATGCAGAAGCCGCCGATCCACATGTGGTGGGTAAACAACGAGATTTGGGTGGCGTAATCGACGGCAATGTACGGATACGCCGGCATCGCGTACATGTGCTGGGCCACGATGATGGTCAACGAACCCAACATCGCCAGGTTGATCGCCAATTGGGCGTGCCAAGAATTGGTCAGCACTTCGTACAAGCCTTTGTGCCCTTCCCCGCCGATGATCAACGGATCTTTGTGGGCTTCCAGGATTTCCTTCATGCTGTGGCCGATGCCCCAGTTCGTCCGGTACATGTGCCCGGCAATGATGAACAACGTGCGATCGCCAAGTGGTGGTGGGCCTGATCGGTCAACCACAACGCCCCGGTTTGCGGATTCAACCCGCCCCGGAAGGTCAGGAAGTCCGCGTAAACCCCCCAGTTCAGGGTGAAAAACGGGGTCAACCCTTGCCCAAAGCTCGGGAACAACTCCGCCATCAGCGACGGGTTCAGAATGAACTCGTGGGGTGCAGGAATGTCTTCCAGAGGCACACCCAAATCCAACAACGTGTTGATCGGCAGCGCCACGTGGATTTGGTGACCGGCCCAAGATAGCGAACCCAGCCCCAACAAACCGGCCAAGTGGTGGTTCATCATCGATTCCACGTTCTGGAACCACTCCAACTTGGGCGCCGCTTTGTGGTAGTGGAACCACCCGGCAAAGAACATCAAACCGGCCATCACCAACCCGCCGATCGCCGTACACAGCAATTGGTACTCGGTGGTAATCCCCGAAGCCCGCCACAGGTGAAACAGCCCCGAGGTGATTTGAATCCCTTGGAAACCGCCCCCCACATCGGCGTTCAAAATGTCTTGACCCACAATCGGCCATACCACTTGGGCGCTGGGCTTGATGCCAACCGGATCGCCCAACCACGCCACGTAGTTGGAAAACTTCGCCCCGTGGTAGTACATGCCACTGAGCCAGATAAAGATAATGCCCAGGTGGCCAAAGTGCGCCGAGAAAATCTTCCGCGCCGTGTCTTCCGGCGTGCTGAAACTGTCAAAATCGTGCGCGTCGGCGTGAAGGTTCCAAATCCAGGTGGTGGTTTGGGGACCCTTCCTCAAGGTGCGGTCAAAGTGACCAGGCTGACCCCACTTCTCAAACGAAGTCGGTACCACATCCCGATCCACTTTGATTTCGACCTTCGCCTCCGGCTTCTGCGGAGCCATGGTCATGCGTATTCCTCTCCAGTTTGATGGGTACAAGAATGGGCCTCGAAACCGTCCCTAAGGCAGGAAGCCTTAGAACTGTCTCCCTAGACCATCCCCATACGTTGAAATAAACAAGCGAGATGAACTTGCTTTGCCCTTTTTCACTTCGCAATGCCATTTCACAATGCCATTTCGCAATGCCGCTTCGCAATAACGAACAATAATTGCAATGATTGCCGAAGCGGTTTCCGGGCAGCTTACGGAGCCATTATAGTTTCGGGGTTTTCCCCCCCCCGCCCGTCCTTAACAATTGTTAAAAGCCCGCGGCGGTTTCGATGGAAATCGTTGAAAAACGTTACACCTCCCCCTGGGCAGCACGGTTTTGGATTTGGGCGATCGCCAGTTTGGCCAAAACCTGCAGGACGGTTTCGGGGTCTTTGAGGAGGGGGCGGAGCTTTTCGGCGGTGGGGGGGGTGCCCAGTTTGCCCAGGGCGCTGACGGTGGCTTTGCGAACCTCCAAGCTGGGATCTTCGAGGAGGGGGTAGAGCGGGTCGGGGCGATCGCCAGTTCCCCGAGGCTGGCCGCCGCTTCGGCCCGGAGGGCGGCCCGTTCTTCCTGGAGGGTTTGTTGCAAAATTTCGATGGCTTGGTGGTCGCCCCGTTCCCGTGCCACCTGACCGATGGCCGCAATCAGGGCACACCGGGCCGATTCTTCTTGGGTTTCCGCCAAGGCGTTGTAGAGCAAGTCGGCGGCTTCAGCCCCAATGAAGGACAGGGCCCAGGCGGCATGGCCCTTGGTGGTTTCCGGGAGGCTGGTATCGGCCAACACCTGCAACAGGGCGGGGACGGCGGCTTCGCCGGTGCGGGCCAGGGCGCCGGCGGCGGAACCATGCACCACGGTATCTTCATCGTGCAAAAAGGCGTGCAAAAGGGCGGGCACGGCTTGGGGATCGGCAATGAGGGTGAGGGTTTTGGCCGCGGCCCGCCGCACCACCGGATTGGGGTGGGTCCGCAGGGCTGGAATCAGATGGGGGGTCGCCGCTTCGCCGATTTCCGCCAGGGTCTCGGCAAACCGCAGCCGCACCACGCCGCGATCGTCGGCCAGCCCTTCGTTCACCATGCGCACCATCCACCCCTGACCCGCCTCGGTTTCCGGATCGAACCGCTCCTCGGCCATGCCTTCGGTGACGGTCTGCAACAGCGCGTCGTTGGCGGCGGTGCTCACAAGGGCAGAACGGTTCGGTTGGGGGCGATCGCTGGCCATGGGGATTTCTGGGTTGGGACTTTCTTCAGAATACCCCTTGGCGGCAGCCCCTGTGCTAAACTTAAAAACCGCTGCCCAAGGACGCATAGCTCAGTTGGTTAGAGCACCACGTTGACATCGTGGGGGTCGATGGTTCGAGTCCATTTGCGTCCATGTCATGATATTTTGTCCAAAATCTTCCTGCCTGTTCCTCGCCCTGGTGGATGTGCGATGATTTGGTCGGGTTTGAGTGAGGTTTTGGCTTAGGTGTCCAGAGCAATTTTGCCGATATACTGAGCCGTAAGCCTAGGGTTGGGAGTTCGGGTATGGCCGCCGATACCATCGACGAAATCCGGGAGCGTCTGCAAACGCTGGAGCGCGACCTGGCCACGGATCGTTTGGAGTTGCATGGGGTGGCGATCGAGGCCGAGCAGCACGTGGCCCGCTTGGTGGAGATGGCTCGGCAGGCGACGCATTTTGGGTTGGGGTTGGCGCAGACGGCCGGGCAACTGCGGTTGTTGTGCTTGAATGCGCGGTTGGCGGCGGCCCGGCTGGAAGGCACTTTGGCGCTGGATGCCAAGGATTTGGAACTGCGGGCGGCGGTGGTGATTCGGGCGGCGGCCAAGATGCAGGCGGTGGCGGCGCAACTGCAGCACACGGCGGGTCGGGCCAAGGGGGCGATCGCCGATTTGCGTTTGACCGATCCGGAGTCGTTGCCGGGGGCTCGGCCGCCTTTGGAAACCGCCATTGCGGCCATTGCGGTGGAAACCCCTTTGCGGGAAACCGTTCAATCTTTGCGGCGGTGTTTGGGGTTGTTGGCCCAGGGGGTAGACCTCACGCTGGCGTGGGCGGCCAAGGGGGAGCGGGCCGCTTTGCTGACGGAATTTACGCGGCCCCTGGGCGAGATGTCCCGTCGCTTGACCGCAGAATGCACGGCTTGCGACCAGGTGGAAGGATTGGTCAATCCCTGGAGCAAAGATACCCTGCGGTTGCGGCAGGTGTTTCGCCGCTTGGCGATCGGCTTGGATCGGGTGTTGGAGCGGATGGAGCGGATGCGCCCCCTGCAAACGGCGGTGCAGGCCGAAGACCGGCGCTTGGCGGCCATTGATTTATCCAGAATTTTTGATTTAAGCCGGGATGACTTTCCGGACGCCCGCGCCGATCGCCAGCAGGTGTTGTGGGAGTTGTGCCGAACGTGGGGGCAGGCCCGCGACCTGGCCAAGCGGCTGATGGAGGGGCACAAGGCCGTCCTGGATGCCGGAGAGCCTTTGCCGGCCCTGGCCAGCCGCATGCGGTTGTTGGCGGTCAATGCCACGTTGGCGGCGGTGCGTTCGGACAGCCAAACTCCGCTGGCCCAAGAATTGACCCAACGGGCCGACAAGCTGGAGTACCTGGTAGCAAGGGCGATGTCTTTGTTGGCCCGGCTGCAAACCACTTTAGACCCCATGGGGCAGACGGTGGACAGCCTCGATCGCAAGGTGTTTGGGCCCTTGAACGAGGATATTTTGCAGAAGGTGCGCAGTTGGTTGGGCTCGCCCACAGATTTGGGGAAACGGGCGGGCGAAGCCAGCACCTATGCCGAGGAATTGGGGCTGTTGTTGTTGGATTTGCTGCCTTTGGTGACGGTGCCGCCCCTGGGGCTAACCTACGAAAGGGCCGGCACCAACGGTCACACCGGCGTGGGTTGGGAATTTGGCCAGTTGGCGGAGCGAACCACCAAGGCCGGTCAGGAGTTGGCCACGGCGGTGGGCACCCTCCAACGGCGATCGCAGGCGACCCGTCTGGCCATGGAAGCGGTGGTGGCCGGGGTCAAAGTCTTGGCCAAGCGCTCGAATCCGTTGCCCCGTTGCCGGTGCAGCCGGCGTCCAGGTTTTAGGGCAAGGCGCAGGCATCGCTGCGGGCCGCCAATGCCTCGACGGTAAAAATGCCATCGATGTAGGGAAGGTGTCCCACCGGTGCGTTGGCCCTAAAGACAATCTCCGTTTCCCGTTTCCAGCGAAAGGCTTCTTCTTCCATCGCCACCAATTTGCTCAGGGGGTTGAGGACGTAGCCCCAGCCCACCCGCTCGCCAAACAAAACCCAGGCCATGCCCCGATCCCACCGTTGCTCGGCACATTGCCGCCAAATTTGCCGTTGCACGCCAAACCCAAACCGGCCTTGGCTGTAGGTGCGCCACAGGCGATCGGCAATCCACAAATCGGCGCAGGGCACTTCGGCAATGTCTTTGGGGTTGAGCCGACGGTGTTTGGGGGCTTGGCACAACTGGGCGATCGCCTCTTTGGTCCAGCAATTGGCATCGAACCAGCGTCCTTGTTGCAGGAGGGTTTGCAGGGTTTCGTAGACGATGCCGCTGGGGGGAAACAACGCCAAGGCCTGTTTGGCCCGGGGCGATCGCAAGTCCGCAACAGGGCGATCGCCGCTTGCCGCACCGTCCAATGTTCATCCTTGAGGGCCCGCAGGATGGCATCCAGACCGCGTTCGCCGTAATTGAGGGCTTGGTGCAGCGCCGCAATGCGTTGGGATGGCAGGGGCGATCGCAGGGGAGTTTGCAGGGATGCGAGCCCCCCCAGCACCGCTCCACCCGCATTTGGTTGACGGTGTTCGCTCAACACCGCATCCTGGGGCTGGGGAAATTCAGGGGATTCCGGCATGGCGTACCGCGCAGCAGGCTATCCTAAACCCTACCGGAAAATGCTGGCCCGCCGCCACCCCCCGCCAAACTTAGGTTGGGAAACCCCATCCCTACATTCCCTAACCTATAGTTTTAGGAGCAGGCTTGGTCAGGCTCGGATCCGGTTTTGCTTGTCGGTTATTGGATTTCTTTTGTTCTTTGCAATGTACAGCCCTATGGAATTTTCGGTCTCGCAACTGTTGGAAAGCTTTGCCGACGACAAACTGATTGCCCCCAAGCTGATTGAAAAAAAGCTGGGTTTGGCCGACAGTGAGGCGGCGAGCCACCGCCTGCAAATTGCCTTGGATGCCCTGGCCCGCATTGGCTTGTTGGAAAAAGACAAGGGACGGTACCGGCGGCTGGAAGGGGAGCCGCTGGTGGCTGGCAAATTGCGCTGTTCGAGCCGGGGATTTTGCTTTGCCATTCAAGAATCGAGCACCGGCGACGATATTTATATTCGGGAAAGCCGTCTGAACAGCGCTTGGAACGGCGATCGGGTGTTGGTCAAAATCACCAAGGATGGGATGCGCCGCCGCAGTCCGGAAGGAGAAGTCCGGTTGATTTTGGATCGGGCCAACCCCACGCTGTTGGCCACCGTCAAAGCGGTCGAAGACGGCTATCGGGCGTTTCCGTTGGACGATCGCCTGTCCTGTGCCATTGAATTGGAGCCGGACGATCGCCATCCCGATGTTGGGGCAGCGGTGGATTGTTTGGTGCATTTGGAAATGCGGCGGTACCCCATTGGCGATCGCCCGGCTTTGGCCCGGATTGCCGCCATTTTGGGGAGCGATGCCGAGTCCGCATCCGACTTGGAATTGGTGCGCTGCAAACACAACTTGCCACGGGCCTTTAGCCCGGAGGCGATCGCCTTGGCCCAAGCCGCGAAACCGCTGGACACCCATTTGGTGCGGCGCGACTTGCGTCGTGAAACCGCGATCGCCTCCATCACAACTTGGCCTTTGCCCTGCACCCGGTGGACGGGGGCTGGCACCTGGCCGTACACATTCCCGATGTCGCCGCCTGCGTGCCTGCCGGTTCCGAACTCGATGCGATCGCCGCCGAGCGGGTGCGCTCTTTCCTGTTTGCGGGGCAAGGGGTGCCGATGCTGCCGCCGCTGCCCATTTTCGACGGCTTGGAGTATCCGGCGGTTTCGGTGTTGTTGGAACTGGATGAAAGCGGCAACACCACCGGCTTTGCCATGGAGCCCACCCTGATTTCCCCCTACCGCTTGACCGAAGCGGCCGCCCAAAACTTGGTTTCCGGTCAGGGCGATCGGGAACCGGCGATCGCCAAAATGCTGGAACATTTGGTGGCGCTCCATCCCCAGCTCACCGCCCAACGCCCCGACGGGTTCAGCCTGGTTTTGCCGGCCCTTTTGGGCAGCGAAGCGGATGAAGGCGATGGCGGCATTCCGGTCGATCGCCCGGGGCAAACCGTCACCGCTGCATTCCGGGAAGTGCTGATTTTGGCCAACCGGGCGATCGGGGCCCATTTGGCGGCCCTGGGCTTGCCGGGCATCTTTCGGGTGCAGGGGCCGCCCGATCTGGCCGCAACCAACGATTGGTTCCGGTTGCTGCACTGCTCGGGGCTGGACGTGCCCACCGAATTGGAAGCGGTGACCTTGGCGGATATTCACCGGGCCATGGCCAAACCCAGACCCTCGCCGATGACCAACGGCGGCAAATCCTGGCGTACTGCTTGCTTAGCGTTTTGCCTGCCGGCGAATACACCTCCCGCAAAGGCGATCACTTTGGGCTGGGGATTGTCGATCGAGCTTACGCCCACGCCGTTGACCCCGCCAACCGCTACGTAGACTTGCTCAACCAACAGCTTTTGCACCTGGTGTTTACCGAAGGCCGCGATCGCCGCAGCAGCCGATCGAAAGACGGGGTCAACCTCCGGGACTCCCGCTGCCACGGCCAAGTGAGCTGGAGCGTGTTGCCCCCCGAAAGCGAACGCACCTTTCGGCAACGGGTCGAGCCCCTGGAAAGCAAATTCAACACCCAGGAAGGGCTCTACCGCAAAGCCCTCAAGGATTTGGACGGCTTGCGCAAGGCCGAAAAGATGAAACCCCGCATTGACCAAAACTTTTACGGCATTGTCACCAGCGTGCTGTCGTACGGATTTTTTGTCACCCTCGAAGAGCTGTTGGTGGAAGGCTTGGTGCACGTGAGTTCCCTCAAGGATGACTGGTACGAACTGCCCCAGTCCAACAGCCGCAGCGGCCGCGGCAAACAACCCCAAACCCGGCTGGTGGGCCGTCGCAGCAACCGCGAATATGCCCTGGGCGATCGGATCGAAGTGCAAGTGCGCAGCGTTGACTACTACCGTCAGCAAATCGACTTGGTGGCCACCGCCAGCCTGGCCGCCGAAGCCGCCGAAAGTGCCAACCTCCCGCCCGCGATCGCCGAATCGTCACCCTAAAAACGAGCCACAATCGCCAAAAGCAGTTACAATACGCGCGAGCTGACCCACCACGGTGGCCAGCTTGCGTCCAGCCTGACCAGAACGCCCCCGCCAACCTGTCTCAAGCCCAGATTAAAGCCCAAGCTAAAGCCCAGATTAAAACCCAGGTTTGGCAAATCGCAACTCCCCCGACCGCCAAGGGGAGAGCGCTCAAGGGGGAGCAAGGAGATCGGATCCAAAACCAGGGGAGCAAGAAGGGGTGAAAATTTTCCTGGCTACCCCAAAGGGCCCGGTAGCCGTATCGTAGTAAAAGGGCGGCAGTTAATAAGCGATCGCAGGAAAAGACCAGAGCGGGAAGAGACTGGAGTCAAGGTAGCGCCACCGGCATCCGTTAAAAGCAATTTGCTGAAGGCAATTTGCCGTGGTTTGCGGGAGCGGTAAAACGAGTTTGCGAACGATCCTATGCCATGAATAGCGCCATGAACAGCGAAGAATTTCTGCTAGACCGGATGGAATCGAACGGGGAGACGCTCAAAGAAGGTCTCGGCCAGCTTATTGCGTTTGTGCAGCAGCTCGACGTTCCGAACGATCCCAGCAGCGCCCTGGCGCTCGATGGATTGCAGCTATCGGTAAACGTGGGTGCCGACGGTCGCTTGGTGTTGGCAGCGGGTGGGGCCCTTACCCTCCATTTTCGTTGGCAGCAAGGGGTGGCTCCCAAGCCCAGCGTCGCGGTGCCGCCGGCCGCCAACGATTTGAAGCAACTGGATGCCCTGCTGGCCGCGGGATCGTGGCAAGCCGCCAACCGGGAAACCTGGGATGTGTTCTGCCGGGTGCTGGGCAAGCCGATGCGCACCCCCCTATTGCCAGCCGATATGGCGCAGCTTCCCTGCGAGCTTTTGCAGCAAATCGATCGCCTGTGGAGCGATCGCAGCGGTGGGAAGTTTGGTTTTCGCGCTCAAAAACAGGTGTAATAAATTGGATGGATTCGATAACTTGGTATCAATCCAAAATCGAAACCCAAAACAAAATTCAGAGCCGAAAACGGGCCGAAAACATGAACTAGGAGGCGGTTGTGGATCCAGAGAAGCAGAAGCAGATCATCGGTTACTTTTTGGAAGAAGCGCTTGAACACGTCGAGACCATCGAAAAAGGTCTCCTCGATATCGAGACCATGGTGGCCGATCCCGAAATGGTCAACGAAGTTTTTCGCGCGGCGCACTCCATCAAAGGGGGAGCGGGAATGTTGGGGTTTTCCAGCATTCAACACACCGCCCACCGATTTGAAGATTATTTCAAGGTGTTGCGGGAAGACCCCAGCTTCAAGATAGATGAAACGGCACAAAGTTTGTTCCTATCGGCGTTGGATGGGCTGAAGGAATTGTTGGAACAATTGCAGTCGGAAGAAGGGCTGTCGGAGTCCACGGCCACCGTCATCACCGAACGGTTGCAACCGGTGTTTGCCAAGTTGCAAGCACACTTGGGATTTGCGGGCGATCGGGAAGCGGCGCCGGCGGTGGACAACCGCAAAGAAATGATGACCGTTTTCCAGAAGGAGGTGCCCCTGCGGCTCCGGGAAATGCTGGAATTGTTCAAGCAAGCGGATACTGCCACCGGCCGGCAAAAGTTGCAGGGGCTGTGCGAGGATTTGCGCAAAATTGGCGCCCGGTTCAACCTGTCGGCGTGGCAAGAATTGTTGGGGGCACTCCAAGAAGCGGTTGGCAACCCTTCCTACACTTACAAGGCGATCGCGCCGTTGGCGATCAAGGAAATCAAGCAGGCCCAAGAGTTGGTGCTGGCGCAGCGGGCTTCGGAAATTGCGGTGCCTTCGGCCTTGCGCAAAACGGCGCCGGTGGCGGTCTCGAAAAGCAACGGCAAAACCGATAATTGGCTGGCCTTTGTGGAGCAAGTGGGCTGGCGCGTCATGGATAGCTGGGTTGGCGATAGCGGTCTGCGCTACAACGTGGATGCGCCTGTGGGGCATTTGCCAGCACCGATGTGGTTGGCAAGCTGGACGCAAGTGCAAGATGGGGAAGGGCGAGCCCTCGAAAAGGAATACGGTACTTGGCGGCAAAAACTTTCCGATTGCGGACTCTAGGCAAGCTCTGCTTGGGGCTTGGCCTCCTTGGGGTAAGCGGATGTGCCGAAACACCGGTGGGCAACCGTCTGGAACGGGCGATCGCCCCTGCGGTCAAGCCCCTACCGGTTGCCGCCTCAGGTTTGCCGGTGGGAACCGTTGCCAATTTGCCCCCGGATTGGTTGCCACCCGAGCCGGCCGAGTTGCAAGAGGTGCGGCAATGGCGCCAAGGCGGAGTAGCCCTCTGGCGAACCCCCAAGCCCACAGCCAGCGTTGCCAAGTTTTACCGCGATCGCGGGTTTCAGGGGGAAAACATTTTGAGCCGTCGCCAAGACAAGGGGCTGGCGATCGTGCATTTGCAAGCCCAGTCGGACACCCAAACCCAGGTGGTTCTGCAGTACGCTTTGGGGATAAATTTGGTAGAATCTCCTGCCGCTCCGCCCAAACCCAGCGAAGATAAAGGGTCTACGGCAGAGTTGTTGCCGGCTTGGCGGCAGTACCTGATGGATTTGCAGGCTTTGGGAGTCCTGGGGGACGAAGACCCCAACCGTCCGGTACGCCGTCGGGAGTTTGCCCGTTGGCTGTGGCAAACCAACAACTTGCTGTTTGAGGATGTGCCGGCACGGCAGGTGCGGCCAGGGCGCGCCAACGCGCCACCTTTGTTTCGGGATGTCCCCAACGGCGATCCCGATTTTGGGCCGATCCAAGGATTGGCGGCCTCGGGCTTGATCCCAAGCACGCCCATGTTTGAGCCCGAGGCTTTGCTCACTCGCCAAGACCTTTTAATTTGGAAAGTGCCTTTGGATACCCGTCGCCCCCTGCCTGGAGCCACCGCCCAAGCTGTCCAAGAAGCCTTGGGGTTTCAAGATGTGGCCTCGCTATCGCCCCGGGGTCTGCAAGCGGCCTTGGCCGATGCCGCCGCCGGCGATGTGTCCAACCTCCGCCGCAGCTTGGGGCTGACCCTACGCCTGCAACCGCAACAACCGGTCACCGTTGCCGAAGCCACGGCTACCCTCTGGTACATTGGCGATCCGAAAGACGGGCGATCGGCACAAAGCGTGTTGGCGGCTCGCAAATTGATGGCTGCGCCAAACCAAGAACTGCAGAAAGGAATTGACAAACAAGGATTCTTTACGTAATATGAACCTCACGGCGAAAACGGTGGGGTGTCGCCAAGTGGTAAGGCAGCTGGTTTTGGTCCGAGCCATTCCGAGGTTCGAATCC
>JAAUUG010000027.1 GCA_012031195.1 Oscillatoriales cyanobacterium SM2_1_8 | reverse complement strand
AAAGGGTTGGCCGTCCCCGCCCCGCAGGTTGCGGTGGGGCCGCCGCACGTGGGTGATCGGCGCCGTTTCCGTCAAGCCGTACCCCCCCCAACAATTCGATCCCCACCACCTCGTAAAAATCTTCGAGGGCCTCGGCGATCGAGCCGCCCCCCGTCACCACGTACTTCAGTTGGCCGCCGGTGGCCGCCCGGATTTTGCGAAACACCAGGCGATCGCCCAATTGATAGGGCAAAGCCAACCCCAGCCAGGTCAAAGCCGCCCCGATTTTCTGCCCCAGGGAGGGCTCCAGGTTTTGCAAATCCAGACCCTGCCAGGTGCGTCGAGCCTTGATGAAGCGATCGCCCACCGCCAAAAAGAACCCCACCAACCGCTGCTTTGAGGCCGGTTGTTCCCGCAACTGTCCTTGGATTGCTTCGTAAATCGATTCCCAGAGCCGGGGCACCGCCACCATGAATTGGGGTTGGCGAGCCTTGAGGTCTTTTTTGAGGTTTTTGAGATTGGTATAGATTTGGGTGCAGCCGCAGGTAAGAATGAAGTACTCGAAGGTGCGCTCGTAGGAATGCCAGGTGGGCAAAATGCTGAGGACGCGATCGCCCGGTTGGGGTTTGAGGACGGTACGGGCGGCACCGATTTCGTAGAGCAAATTGCCGTGGGTGAGGACAACCCCTTTGGGTTGGCCGCTGGTGCCGGAGGTGTAGATGATGGTGGCGGGGCGATCGCGGTGGAGGTCAGGGTTCCCCAGGTCGCGGTTGGCCCCCAAGGTCAGCACTTGGGCAAAATTGTGGAGGCCGGCCGGCGGTTCCTCATCGCTGAGCAACACGATCGCTTTGAGGTTCCGCTCGTCGATTTCCGGTTGCAGTTTGCGGTAGGTTTTGAGGTTTTCCACCACCAAGGCGCCGCTTTCGCTGTGATCGAGGATGTACAGCAACTCTTGCCGTTCCGCCTGGGAACTGCGGGTGGCATCGATCGCCCCCAGGGCCAAAATGCCGTGATCGGCGACGCACCAACGCCCCGAGTTGTCAGCAAACAAGGCCACCTTATCGCCGGCGGCCACCCCCAACGCCCGCAGCCCGGCCCCAAAGGCAGCGGCTTGCTCCCCCAGTTCCCGGTAGGTTAAACGCAAGGGGGTATAGGGATCGTCCAGGGCCAGGCGATCGCCCCACAGCCGGCTGCTTTCCTGCCAAGCGGCTTCCAAACTCGGGCAGTCGCTGAAATCCAGTTTCATGGTCGGTTCCTCCAAAATCCATCGCCTTAGTATCCCTGACCCCGGCGACCTTGGTTTTCTGGCTGTGTCACTTTGACGATTGCCCGCTATGCTGAGAGGGGCGGCCAAGACAGTTTCCCATGTTTGGACTCAAACAACGCAACGCCGATCCTCGGGTCAAGCACCGATTGGACCAATTGGGCATCCGCTACGATGTCGATGGGGATGGCGACTACCGGGTGGTGTTCGAGCTGGAGGGCGATCGCTCCCAAATGGCGTTCATCAATTCCCGCACCTCCGCGTTGGGAGATTTTGAGATTCGCGAAATCTGGTCGGTGGCCCACGTCAGCGAAGAACCCCTCGATGGGGCCATGGCCAACTTTTTGTTGCTGCAAAATGCCCGTCTCAAAATGGGGGCGTGGGAGTTGCGCCATGTGGACGAAGGCACCTTCTATGTGTGTTTTTGCACCAAGGTAGCCGCCGATTGCGCAGCCGAAGCCCTCTACGCCAGTTTGGTGGTGGTGCTCAAAGCCGCCGATGAGTTGGAAAAAGAATTGGATACGGGCGATCGCTTTTGAGGTTTTGTAGCCATTTGTTGCGATGTGAGGGCGATCGCTGGGGTTGGGATGGGCGTGGCTTATATTTTTGGTGGATTTTGGGCAAATTCAGCTTAGCAAGGAGGAAAAACGATGGCGCTCAACGCGGCACAATTGGCTTTTGCGAACGGGGCGATCGGCGGCACCGGGCCACAGACGTTTTTGGTGGGTTTTCAAGGTCAGTTTGCCCCTGCCAACTGGACGTTTGCCAACACCAACGCCAATGGCTTCGTGGACGTGACGGGAGCCCCCACCACCATTGCTTTGACGGGGGGAGACAACGGGTCGGGCCAAGGAACAACGGATTACACCATCGCCATTCTGGCCCCGGCCAACGCGACGGTGGCCTACGCCTGGAATTACACCACCTTGGACGGGCCTTTTTTCGATCCGTTCAATCGCCTGCTGGCGGGTACGCCCACCCAACTGTCAGACAGCGGTGGATTGCAAACCCAAACCGGTACCGATGTGTTTGATGTTGCGGCGGGCCAGGTTTTTGGCTTTCAGATTTTGACCACAGACAACATTTTTGGAGCAGCGACGGTCACGATCTCGGATTTTGTGGTGGCGGTGCCGGCGGCGCCAACGACGGGCATTCTCTCCCAGCGATCGGGCCCCAACGGCAACCTGGTGCTGGGCAACAACAACGCCCAGGAATTCACCGGCACGCAGTTTAACGACACGATCGCTGCTTTTGCCGGCAACGACTTGGTGATGGGGTTGGGGGGCAACGTTCCATCGACGGCGGCTTGGGCGACGACACGTTGTTGGGGGGACTGGGGGACGATACCCTGATTGGCAGTGTGGGCAACGATGTGTTGGTGGGGGGCCCCGGCAACGATGTGTTTGTGTTTGCCAACGTGCTGCAAGGGGCAGACGAAATTCAGGATCTGGAGGCCGGAGACACGATCCGGATCAGTGCCCTGGGGTTTGGCGGTGGCTTGACCGCCGGTACCTTGCCGCTAGCCCAATTTGCCTCGGGGGCAGGGGTGATGGCAGCGACGGCAGCGAGCCAGCGCTTCTTGTACGACACCACGACCGGGGCTTTGCGATTCGACCCCGACGGTACCGGCCCCAGTCCGGCGGTGCTGGTGGCCAACTTGACGGGGGCACCCGGCCTAGCCAACACCCAAATCGTGGTGGCGTAAGAAAATCTGCCCAGTCCGGGGATTTTGCCCTAGGATAAAAGACTGCGGGTAGGTAGTCGTTATGTCGTTGTGGGATTGGTTTGCCGAAATCCAGCAAAAGCGGGCGGTGCAGGACGGTTTGTTCCATCGCTCGCCCCAGGAGCGCGATATCCCCGACGGTCTGTGGCACAAGTGCGCCGCCTGCGGCACCCTGACCTACGTCAAGGAATTGGAAGACAATTTGTTGGTGTGCCCCAGTTGCGGGTTGCACAACTCGGTGACGGCCCCCAAACGCATCGCCCAACTCGTGGATGAGGGCAGTTGGGAGGAATGGGAAACCCAGCTCGAATCCTGCGATCCCCTGGAATTTTGCGATCGCAAACCCTACCGCGATCGCCTGCGGGAAATGCAAGCCAAAACCGGCCTCAAGGATGGGGTGGTGGTCGGTCGGGGTACCATCACAACCTGCCTTTGGTGGTGGGGGCCATGGATTTTGGGTTTATGGGGGGCAGCATGGGTTCGGTGGTGGGGGAAAAACTCACCCGGGCGATCGAGCGAGCTACCTCCTGGGGGTGCCCGTGGTTATTGTCTGTGCGTCGGGGGCGCCCGGATGCAGGAGGGGATTTTAAGCCTGATGCAGATGGCCAAAACTTCGGCGGCCCTGGATCGCCATCGACGGGCGGGTTTGCTCTACGTGCCGATTTTGACCCATCCCACCACCGGCGGCGTGACCGCTACGCTTTGCCATGTTGGGGGACATCGCGATCGCCGAACCCAAGGCTACCATCGGGTTTACGGGTCGGCGGGTGATCGAACAAACCCTCAAACAAAAAATCCCCGAAGGGTTTCAGTCTTCAGAGTACCTCTTGGCGAAGGGTTTTGTGGATTGCGTGGTGCCGCGGCCGCAGTTGCGGGAAACCCTGGCCAAGCTCCTGCGGTTCCATGTACCTGCCTCCCGTTCCCCCTCAAAACCCGGAGGTTGTCCCCGAATCCCGGGAATTTCACCATGGGGATACGGGCTTTCCCGTTCTTGCCCATCCCTCCATTCCTGATTCCGAAATTCCTTCCTCCGAGTCCGCAGAAGGGGAAAAAGAGGCGTTTTAGCTCTCCCCTTTGCCCGTTGTGGCGTGGGTTTGAGCATGGAGATCTGGCTGATTTTCCCCCAACCCCTTCTCCCAAGCCGGGGGAAGGGGAATCCGAGGGGGTTTGGGCATTGTCCGCAGGCAGGGGCGATCGCGCGTTGCCCCATGGCGGCAAAGTTTTGGGGTTGGGGTTACCAACTGGATTTGACCACACCGGGCAGCAAGCCTTCGTGGGCCATTTCCCGGAGGACGTTGCGACACAGTCCAAAATCCCGGAACACACCCCGGGGCTTGCCGGTTTTCCAGCAGCGGTTGCGGTGCCGGGTGGGGTTGGCGTTGCGGGGAATTTGCTGAATTTTGCGGTGCAGGGCCAACTTTTCCTGTTGGGTTAGCTCAGGGTTGGCAAAGGCTTCTTTGAGGGTTTTCAGTTTTTCGGCATACTTGGCGGCAAGGGCGTCCCGCCGTTTTTCCCGCTCGATCATGCTCTTTTTGGCCATGGGACTGGTTTCGTTGCAAAACAGTCCTCAAATGTAGCAAAAATCTCCCGAAAAACCAAGCTATGGGGCCATGCGCTGACCGCTGTCGGGATCGAACAGCAACAGACCGGCCGGCTGCACATCGACCCGCAGCGATCGCCAAGGCAGGTGCCGTGGCCACCGCACGTACAAAATTTGCTGGGGATCGTTGGGCAGGGCGGTGCGCACCAGGGTTTCGCTGCCCAGGGGTTCCACCAGCAAAACGGACAATTGCAGTTGGGTGCCGGGCACCAAGGTTTCGGGACGCAGGGCCAAAACCAAGGGACGATCGCCGACGGCCGCCAATCGGGGCAACCAATCGGGGGGGATGGGAACGGTCTGCCCCCCGACCACAAAATCGGTGCCGGTGCGCTGCACGGTGACCAAGTTGGGGGTGGCCCCCGCCAAAAATGTGGCTACCATCAGGGTGTCGGGGCGATCGTACACCGCTTCCGGCGCCCCAATTTGTTGAATTTGCCCCCGGTTCATCACCACCAAGCGATCGGCGAGGGTCAGGGCTTCGGTGCGATCGTGGGTGACATATACGGAGGTGATCCCCAAGCGTTGATGCAGCAGTTTGAGTTCGGTACGGGCACTGTCCCGCAATTGGGCATCCAAGTTGGACAGGGGTTCATCCAGCAAAAATACGTTGGGTTGCCGGGCGATCGCCGTCCCAGGGCCACCCGTTGTTGTTGACCGCCGGAGAGTTGGGCCGGTTTGCGGTGCAGCAACGGTTCCAACCCCAGCATTTGGGCGGTTTGGGTCACCCGTTCGGCGATCGCCGCGGCCGGTACGCCCCGCATTTTCAGCCCAAAACCCAAATTTTCCGCCACGGTGAGGTTGGGGTACAGGGCATAATTTTGAAACACCATGGCCACGTCCCGTTGTTGGGGGGACACCGCCGTCACGCAGCGATCGCCCAGGAAGACTTCTCCTTGGGTTGGGGTTTCCAAACCGGCGATCGTGCGCAGCACCGTGGATTTGCCGCAGCCGGAGGGGCCCACCACCACCCAAAACTCGCCGTCGGGGATGGCCAACGAAACATCCTGCAAAATGTCGGTGGTGCCCACCCGTTTGCCAATGCGCTCCAGTCGTACTCCGGCCAAATTCACCTCCTAAATGTTTTGCCCCCTCCTAGCGGGGAGCCGCTGCCAACTGCGCCAAGGTCTGTTGCAAGGGGGTGTACAGCCGCAGGTAGTTCCAATAGTTGCCGAAGACCGACCCCACATACCCCCGGGTTTCGCTGTAGGGAATGCGGTTGACAAATTCATCGGGATCGTTGAACCCCCGGGCCACCCACCCAGCCACGGCGTTGGGGCCGGCATTGTAACTGGCGATCGCCAACAGGGCATTGTTTTGGTAGCGGTTGTGGGTGTAATTCAGGTAAAACGTACCGAACCGCAGGTTTTGATCGGGATTGGCCAGGCTGTATTGGGTCACCCCCAACTGCGCCGCGATCCAAGCTCCGGTTTCGGGGATAACTTGCATCAGCCCCACGGCATCGGCCACCGAGCGAATGTCCGCTTCAAACCGCGACTCTTGACGAATTAGGGCCAACACCAACAACGGGTTCAGGTTCCAGGTCTGGGCGTGTTGTTGCACCCCCTCCCAATAGGCCAAGGGATACAAAAAGCGCTCGTAGTTGGGGTTTTGTTGCAGTTGACGAATGCGATCGCGCTCGGCGGCGGTCACATCCAACCAATTCAAGCTGTCCAGTTGGTACATTCCCACCAAAAAATCGCCGGTGGCCACCGCAACACCCCATCGGTAAAAATGGCCGCCGGTTCCAGGAGGGGCTTGCCCCGGGTTTCCACTTGCCACTGGGCACTGGCTTCGGCAAATTGCCCCAACGCAAACAACTCCCGCACCGCCGCACTGCCCGCCGGCAATCCGGGTGATGGGGAGCGCCTGCACCTCGGGTCGGAGACCGCGGACATTGGTAAAATTGCCCGTCGGCCACCCCAACCGCGCCGCCGATCGCCAGGCATAGTACGACCGGGGTTGCTCGGCGATCGCCCGTTGCCACAACCGTTGCGCCAAATCGCGATCGCCCCCGTCGCTGGCCCATTTCCCGCCCCAAAACAATCCCTCGGCCACGGTCTCGCTGTCGGGCAGTGGGGGCAAAACCCCAAGGGTACGGGCCGCCAAGGCGGCGTTGCCGGCTTGGGCCTGTTGGCGGGCGGTCGTGAGCAAAATTTGGGCAGCACTTTCGGTGCGGGGATGTTGATCCAAAATCTGCCGCCGTACGGCCGCCGCGGCCGGCCCCGTCAACCGGGTAAATTTGCCGTACAAAGCCTCGGCCGCCAGATCGGGATGCCCGGCGATCACCTGCTCCGCCAACGCAATGGCTTGGGCCCGATCGGCCACCTGCATTCCCCGCAACAGAGCCCGACCCGCCGCCGGCGTTCCCGGAAATTGACGGGCCGTGCGTTGGTAAGCGGCCAAAGCCTCGGGACGTTTGTTGGCCCGCTGCCAACTGCGACCTACCCGATACCAGGTCTGGGGATGGGGAGTCGCCCGGTCGTAGGCCCGCGCCGCCGCCTCAAACCGCCGTCCGTAAAAGTACCCATCCCCAATGCTCCACCACTGGGCCGGGGTCAGGCGATCGCCGTAGGTTTTGGTTAAACGATTCAAGACGGGTTCGATGTTTTTGTCATCCGCAAAATAGGTGCCCAACCCCACCAAGGACTCCCACCGATTCGGTTGCGCCTGGAGCTGCTGCCGCCACACCTGCCGCGATCGCGGATGCCCGGGAAACCGCTGCACCAACTCCGCCGTACGTCCCAAAGCCCACAACGCCTCGGCCGCGGCCGCATTGTTTTGCGGAGCCAGTTTCTCCCACAGGGCCGTGGGGCGATCGCCCATTTTTGCCGCGCTTGGGCCTGCAAGCCCAACGCCCAAGGCCCCAACACCTCGTCTTTTTCTAGGCCCGACAATGCGGCGATCGCCTCGGCATAGCGCCCCGTCGCCACCTTTTGCGCCCCCTCTTGGTAACGCCGCTGCCCTTCCACCCGGGAAACCACCGCCGGGGCCGATTTTGGCAAAGGCTCGGCATCCGCCACCCCGTTGCGCAGCACCCGGGCCACCCCCAGACCGCTGACCAAACCAGCCGTCAAGGCGATCGCCCACCAGGAATAGCGCAAAACCGGGATTGACATGGTCTAGGGTTGAGGGGAGGGGACTTTTTCCGGCAATCCTAGCAGCTTAGAATCCAAAAAGGGCAGCGCCCCACCCCCATACACCAACGGAAATTTCCCGTCCCAAGCATCGATCGCCTTGTTCTTCAACACCTCGGGGGTCAAGGTCTCCTGCAACAGTTGCTGGGATTGGGCCCGGCCGCGGGCTCGGTTCACCTCGGCTTCCGCCTCCCGCAGGGCTTTTTGGGCCACATATCCCGCCCGCTGTGCTTCCTGCTCGGCAATTTGCTTTTGTTCGATCGCCGCCGCAAACTCCCGGGTAAAGTCCACGTCCAACAGCGACACACTGTCCAAAATAATGCCGTACCCCGCCAACCGCTCGTCCAAATTGTCGTCGATTTCCGCCTTGAGTTCCGGCCGTTTGGTCAAAATCTCTTCCGCGTTTTTCTTTGCCGCCGCGGCCTTCACCACTTCCCCCACCGCCGGATTTAGGATGCGGTTCACCACCTGGGTCTGATCCCCCACCCGCTGGAAAATCTCGTTGACGCGGGTAGGATCGGCGTGCCAGTTGACCGCCACATCCAGCTTGACTTCCTGCAAATCTTTGGAACCCACCTGCGCCAAAATGTCGGTTTTTTGCACCCGCACCGAAAACGGCACAATCTCCTGAACCACCGGAATCCGCAGGTGTAATCCCTCATCCAAAATGGCGTCCTGCACCTTGCCAAAGTTTAAGACCACCCCGCGCGTGCCCGCCCCCACAATCGTCAGCGGATTGGCCACCACCACCAACAGCACCAATGCCAGCAGCAAAGCCCCGGCGTTCAACAAGTTGCGATCCAGTTCCCGGTTTCCAGCCATAATGCCCCTTCATCCTCCGCTCCAGTGTATCGCCCTTCCCTCGGAAAAACATTTTGGGCCAAGATTTTGGGACATAGACTTGTCAGGGAATGGGGGCTATGCTATTGTAAGAGACCTCAAGGGCGGATGGCGGAACTGGTAGACGCATCAGACTCAAAATCTGACGACTTCGGTCGTGAGAGTTCGACTCTCTCTCTGCCCATAGATTTTTTCCACAGGCTTTGCCCAAATTTTCCTATTAGGTGCTCTCTTAAAAGTGCCCTTTTTAGGCAGATCCTTCAAGCCTTGATTTTGGATTGCTCAGCAGTTGAATATAGCTATATTCACGTAGATTCGGACACAGCTATATCAGGAATTGAGTGCCATGAATTGAACAATGGCTGGATAACGGGTTTCGCTGACGGCGAATCAGGGTAAACTTTTTGCCCCCTCTTTTGGGAAGAGAGGACACTTTTTTGGGGTTGGGTTTTGCGTGCAAGCTCTTGCTCCAGAGCCTCCATTCAGAGCCCAATCCAGAGAGGGTTAACGGGAGAGGTTGAGCAATTCTTTGGCGGAAGCCAGCAAATCAATCGCCACAAAGAAAATTTTGTTGTTGGGATCGAGCAAGAAGCGCCAAGCAATGTTCATGCCCACGCCGCCGCCGAACCAAGGGGTTTGCACCCGGCCGGTAACCTTGATTTGGGTATAACCATCTTCGGCGGGCTCGGTGGTGCCCCGTTCCGGCATCAGTTTCAGGTTTTGACATTCTTCACGGAAGAAGCGCAAGATCGCATCTTTACCCACAACCGGCCGCTGGAAAGGCGGTTGGAGGGCTCCATCCGGCAAAAACAGCTCAACCAGGGCTTCAAAGTCGTTGGCGTTGAGGTTGACCATGTAGTTCAAAACCGTTTCGTTGGTCACCCCTTCGATCGCCACGGCCGTCCGCTTGCCAATTTCGACCGGGACTTCTACCGGTTCCGATACCCGTTTGAAATCGCCCATTTTGCTGGGATCGTAGCCCATATCCACCACCGCATTGCGCAGCACGGTGATTTGTTGGCCGCTTTCCAAGTCGCGCATCGCCTGCAACACGGCGTTGGCGTTGGCCGAGAGTTTGTAGCCTTCGGGAATGGGGGCAACCAGCCCCTGCTCCATGAATCGTCCCAGTTCGTACCAAAAGCCCAGTTTGATGTTGGGGCTCCAGGTGGCATAGGTGCGGCAAACGGGCGTGTCGGCGCGGTTGGCCAAGTCGCACATGGCTTGGCTTTGTTCCCGGGGGGACATTTGCCGAATTTGGTTGAGGGTCCCTTCGGCCAACTGCATGCTGGCGGCACCGGGGGCGGCAATGGTCATGGTTTTGCCCATCTCCAGGTACGCAAACCAAATCAAAGCCAGTTGATCTTCCGCGTTCAGTTGCACAAAACGGGCAATCGTGGCGGGGACGGCATCGGCGGTCAGGGTGTTGGGAAAAATGCTGCGGGCGTTGTCAAGGGTGAACGGCATAAATGGTTCTAGGTATGGTTTCTCCCTCACTCTACTAGAATTTGTCCCCACTGTCGCGAAGGCCACAGAATTGGACGGCCGTAAACAGCTTGGTATAGCTATGGCTATATTCGGGGGTAGGTTCGGACATCAAAGGAAAAGGGGGTTCGGGGCGCACCCCGTCCCAACCAAGTTCTTTACAGCTATAGCTGTTTTGCATAGCGACGAGACAAAACAACTCGGGTCGCAGAGGCGAAGCCCCCGTATTGGTTCTATTGGACTTTCGTTGGGCAGGAAAAAACCGTGTCGGTTTTAACTAAATTGAATATACATTCATTTCAAATGTGTTTGCGACAATTTTGCCCTCACCCCCAGCCCCTCTCCCAGGAAGGGAGAGGGGAGTAAAGGCAATCAAAACAATCGTAGCCGTTTCACTTTTAATTAGATTGGCTATATTCGGATGGATTCGGACATCGAAGAAAGAGGGAGTTTGGGGGCTGCGCCCCCAGCCAGGGGGGAACCTCCTGCACCCCGTCCCAACCAAGTTCTTTACAGCTATATCAAACTTCCATCCTGGCCGACGTGGGTGCCGGCGAGCCAACCGGTGGTCCAAGCCGCCTGAAAGTTAAAGCCACCGGTGATGCCGTCGATATCCATCACTTCTCCGGCCAAGAACAAGCCCGGCTGCTGCTTGCTTTCCATGGTCCGAAAGTCCACTTCGGCCAACGGGATGCCGCCGCAGGTGACAAACTCCTCCTTGAAGACCCCTTTGCCGGCAATAAGGTAGCGATCGTCCCGCAAAACTTGCTGCAGGTTTTGCCCTTGGCGTTTGGAAACATCGGCCCAGCGGGTGTGGGGCTCCAGGTTGGCCCGGGCGATCAGGTATTGCCATAGCCGCAGGCTCAGGGCGGGGAAAGGGCTGTGGCTGCAACGGCACGTTTGGGGAATTGGCTTTTGTGGATTTGCAGAAGGGGTTCGGGATCGGCGGTCAGCCATTGCACCGCGAGGGGGGCTTGGTATTGGCAGCCATGGAGGGTGCGAGCTTGCCAGGCGGACAATTTCAGGGTTGCGGGGCCGCTCAGTCCCCAATGGGTCACCAGGAGGGGCCCCCGCTGCGGCGATTTGGGGGCTTGGGTGGGCAACACCAACATCGCTTCCGGGACGGCAATGCCGGCCAAATTTTGCAGGGCTGGCACCGGGATGTTGAAGGTGAACAGGGAGGGCACCGGCGGCACCAAGGTGTGGCCCAAGGCGGTGGCCAGGCGATGGCTTTTTCCCCCCGTTGCCAGCACCAGCCGATCCGCCCTTTGGATGCCCTGTCCGGTCTGCAGAAGGAAGCGATCGCCTTCTCGCCCCACGGTTTTGACGGGACAACGGGGCACGATTTTTACCCCGGCGGCGGCGGCGGCCCGCAACAACCCTTCGGCGATCGTGTCGGCGCGATCGGTTACCGGAAACATGCGCCCATCGGTTTCGGTTTTCAGGGCAATCCCTTCGGCGGCAAACCAAGCGACGGTATCCCGGGGCTGAAACCGGGCAAAAGCGCCCCGCAGGGCTTTGCTGCCTCGGGGGTAGTGTTGCACCAATTGTTCCGGCTCAAAACAGGCATGGGTGACGTTGCAGCGGCCGCCCCCGGAAAGCCGCACTTTGACCAAGGGTTCCCCCGCCTCCAGCAACCGCACTCGGTGCTGGGGGAAAACAACGCGCGGCACGAATGGCGGCAAACATTCCGGCCGCACCGCCCCCCACCACAAGGATGTCCATCATTCGATCAGGACGATCGAAACCGTGTTGCGGCCGGGACGCTCCCCTTGCTGCAACGGCAACACGCGGCGATCGCTGCCTCGGGCGGCGCGAAACACCAGGGGCATCTGCTCGGGGGGGATTTTGGTGCGCAGGTAATCTTCGACGGCCCGGGCGCGATCGCTGGCCAGTTCGAGGGGGGCGATCGCCGCGACGGCTTTGGGTTCGGGGGCCACCACCGTGGTCAAAATGCGCAGGCGACGGCTGGGGTTTTGCTGAAGCTGGCTGGCGGCACCGTCCAGGATGGACAACCCCTGTGCCATGAGGGTGGTTCCGTTGGGGACAAACAAAACTTCGGCGGCGATGGTGACTTGGCGACGGACGGGCTGCAGGGTGGGTCGCCAAATCCAGGCCGGCCGGGCCATGGCCAAACCAACCCCGGCGATCGCCGCGAGGGGCCACAACACCACTACCCCCACCAGCCACCACGGGCGAGGGGAGGGCGTTTCGGCCACACCTAACTCTTGCTCAGCCATGCGATCGCCGCCTTGAGCCAATCTTCAATTTCTGCCCGCGGAGGAATTTGCGGGGACACCGCCGCCAACGCTTGGGTGACCTCCGCCGCAGTATACCCCAAAGCCAGCAGGGTCAATTCCACATCGGTTGGGACGGTGGCTACCCCCCCCGTTCCTTCCCGCCAATCCGCCAATTTTGTCTTGAGTTCCAACGCCAGCCGCTCGGCGGTTTTGGTGCCTACCCCCGGCGTGAGGCTCAATACCCGGGTGTTGCCCCCACGATCGCCCCGATCAGATCCGGCAAGGCCAAAGCATCCAACAAAGCCAAGGCCACCTGGGCCCCACCCCGACACCCCCATCAACAACCGGAAAAAGTCCCGCTCGGCCCGCGAGCCAAACCCAAACAACTCCAGGCGATCGTCCCGTACTGCCAAATGCACGAACACTTGGGTCATTTCCCCGGCCGCCGGCAAGGCCTGGGCGGTGCGCTGGGTCAACAACACTTCGTACCCCAGTCCGCCAACCGCCAGGATCAAAAGACGCAAGTGCTTGGCTTTGCCGCGCAGGGGCTGCACCTCGACGATCGCCCCTTGGAGATGGGATAAGGGCATCGGGCAAACCTAGCAACCGGTTGCCGAGGAAGGGGCCACAATTTCCCCAAACAAGTCGTAATCGTTGGCGGCGGTGATCCGGGCCTGCACGATTTCTTCCAGCCGACCGATGCCTTGGGGATCCCGCAGGTGCACCACCCCATCCACCTCCGGCGCAAACCGGGGCGATCGCCCCAGAAACTCCCCGGTCTCAGGGTTTTCTTGCTCCAACAACACCGACGTGGTTTTCCCCACTTCTTGGGCGTTGCGCTCCCGGGCAATCCCCTGTTGCAAAGCCATCAGGCGATCGCGCCGTTGTTTTTTCACTTTGCTCGGGATTTGATGGGGCAGGGTGGCCGCCGGCGTGCCCGCTTCCGGCGAGAAGGCAAATACTCCCACATGGTCAAAGCGGTGGCGGGCCACAAACTCACACAGATGCTCAAAATGGGCTTCGGTCTCCCCCGGAAACCCCACAATCAAAGTTGTCCGCAACACCGCCTCCGGCAACAGGGCTTTGATTTGGGTCAAAATGCCGTCGTTGACCCGGCTTTGCCACGGCCGATTCATCGATCGCAACACTTCGGGATGGGAGTGCTGCAACGGCAAATCCAGGTAGGGCAACACGTTGGGCACGTCCCGCAGGGCCGTCAACACTTGGGGGGTCAAGCCTGTGGGGTAGGCATAGTGCATCCGAATCCAGGGCACATCCACTTCCCCCAAAGCGTAGAGCAGCTCGGCCAGGTGGGGCCGCCCGTACAAATCTTGACCGTAGTTGGTGGTGATCTGGGAAATCAACACCAGTTCTTGCACCCCCCGCGCCGCCAATTGCTGCGCCTCGGCCACAATGGATTCGATGGTGCGCGATCGCTGGTTGCCCCGCAAATGCGGAATGATGCAAAAGGCGCAACGGTAATCGCAGCCCTCCGCCACCCGCAAATAGGCAACCGCCCCGTTGGTGGTTGGGTAGCGCGGAACCGTTTCATCGGCGATGTAGGTGGGTTCCTCGGCAATCGAGACGTAGGTATCGCCCGCTTGCACCCGCTCGACCGCCGTCACAATGTTTTGGTAATCGCCGGTGCCGATCAGGGCCTTGGCCTCGGGGATTTCCACCAGCAGGGTTTCCCGAAAATGTTGGGCCAAACACCCGGCGATGACCACCCGCTTCCCCAGTTCGGCAAATTCCAAGATGGTGCGCACCGATTCTTGCCGGGCGGCTTCGATAAAACTGCAGGTGTTGACCACCACGCAATCGGCATAGGTCTCGTCGTCGGTGATGCCGTACCCCGCCGCCGCCAACAAGCCCAACATGTGTTCCGTGTCCACACGGTTCTTTTCGCAACCGAGGTGGGCGATCGCTACGGTACCTTTGGGACAAACCACCGCCATGGGAAAAATCGCAAAACAGGGCTTCTTATTCTACACCCAATTCCAGACCAAGGGGCAAATCGGCGATCGCCACGGGGGCATTGGGCCCGGGCACATCCACCACCACCACATAACCGACAAAGCGATCGCCGGCCAATTGGGTCAGGAACCGGGGCATATCGTGTTGCGGGGTATCCGTGTAGGTTTCGCGGGCCGCCAGGCAACCGAGGGTGGGCTGCCAACCTTGGGGGCCTCGCCAACCGCCAAAGTGGCCGGTGCCCAAGCCCGAGCCGTGAATCCGCAAAAGGGTGCGCCCCTGTTGACCGGCGTGGTAACTCTGGGCGATCGGCGCGTAGGTCTGCCAGCGCGGGGGCCACAGGGTTTGGTACTGCCTCAGGTTCCCGGCAAAGGGCCCCTTCCGATCGGGAAGAAAAGCCCGCTGCCCCTTTTCCGTCGGGAAAAACAGTTGAATGAGGGGGTATTGCCCGTAGGCCAAAAACTCGGCGGCGGTGGGCATGGGGTTGGCTTGGGGGCGGGCGGGATGGGAACCAAGCCTTCCATCCGGTACAACCCTTGCGGGGTCTGCCCGTTGGCAAAGTGCCAGGGCAACCGGTGAATCGATTGCAGCAACAACGGCACCGACCACAAAGCGCCATCGGCTTGCCGTACCCACACCCCCGGCGATCCTTGAGCATCGTTGTGCACAGCACGTCCCGGTTGGGCCGGCAAAACACGTACAGATGGGGTTGGGGCGCCACCTGCCAGTTCAACAAATCAACCAGGGGCGGCAAAGGGATTTCGGAGGACGACGGCCGCAGGCTTTGGACTTGGGACTGCCAGAGGCGATCGGGGGTGTTTTGGGCAATTTCTTGCAAGCGGGCCGCCACGGTTGGATGGTCTCGGTATTGGGATGCCACCGCCAACCATCGGGCGGCCACTTCCGGGTAGGGGCCGGGTTCTCCGGCAGCAGGGCGGCGATCCCCTCGATCGCCCAGGCTTCTTGGGGCTCCGACCACCGCCATAGCCCACAGGACTTTTCGCCAGTGCTGGGTTTGCGTAAAGGGATAGCGCTGGCGATCGAAGTTGTCGGGCACCAGCCACCGGGTTTGATCCTCCTGTTGCACCCACCGGGCCAAAGCCGTGGTTTGGGCCTGCACCATCGCCGGCATGGCCGCCACCGCTTGGGGTTGCCCTCCCAACATCCCCCACACCACCGCCAACGCCACGCTCACGGGCGATCGATCTCGGCTTTCATCCGTTCGAGGGTGGCGTGCATCCCATCAAACATTTGTTGGGGGGTGATGCCCGCTTGGGCCAACTGGGTTTCCAATTGTTTGACGGCCAATTGGGCCGAAAAATCATCCGACAACTCAAAGCGCTTCATAAAAATCCGGTAGCGCTCCAAAACCTCTTCCATGCGCTCGATGTAGAGGACTTTGCCGGCGCGATCGAACTTGCCGTAGCTGGTGCCCAGTTGCACCAGGTTTTGGTAGTCGGCAAATAGGTTTTGGGCCTCTTTTTGGACAATCTCCGAGTCGAAAAACCCCATGGTCGCGCACGGTGGTAGCAGAGCGATCTCGATTGTAACCCAGAGGCTGTCCGCGATCGCCCGATCGGGGGCAGCTCTGCCTTGGGTTAGGATAGGGCCGTCGCCAACCCGCTGTTTTATGTTGCTGACCCCGGAACAACGTACCAAGCTGGACGAAACCAACGATACGCTTTTCTATCAGCAGCCCCGTTTTGTGACCCATGTTGACGATGGGTTTCTGGCGCAATTGACCGCGCTGTACCGCGACCTGTTGCCCACGGGCGGCCGCATTCTGGATTTGATGAGCAGTTGGGTTTCCCATCTGCCCCCGGAAGTGGAATACAGTTGGGTCGAAGGCCACGGCATGAATGCCGCCGAACTGGCCCAAAATCCCCGCCTCCACCACTTCTTTGTGCAAAACCTAAATGCGGAACCCCACTTGCCCTTGTCTGACAACGATTTTGATGCCGTGGTGAACACGGTTTCGGTACAGTACCTCCAGCGACCGGAAATTGTGTTTGCGGAAATTCAGCGGGTGCTGAAACCCGGCGGAGTGGCGATCGTGAGTTTTTCCAACCGCATGTTTTACCAGAAAGCGGTGCAAGTATGGCGAGATGGTTCCGATGCCAGCCATGTGGAGCTGGTGAAGGGCTATTTCCGGTTTGTGCCGGGTTTTACCGAGCCGGAAGCGTTGGTGCGCCAGGGGCACCGGGTGGGCTGGTGGGAAAGTTTGTTGGGGCAAGCCCAAGGCTGCGATCCGTTCTTTGCCGTGATGGCCCGCAAGGCTTAGAATACCCCTGTACCTGTCCAAGGGAAACCCATGGGCCCGATCCTAATCACCGGTGCCGATCGCCGTTTTTTCGCCCTCGTGCGCGGTACGATTTTATCGATTCGCGACAAACCCGAAGGGGCCACCGTTCCCTTGGGCTTTCTGGATTTGGGCTGTACCGCCGAACAATTGGCTTGGGTGCGATCGCAGGGGGCGCAAATTGTGGTGCCTCAGTGGGAGTTTGAGTTTCCCGATCAAGAAAATACCCCCAATTATTTGAAGGGTTTGTTGGCGCGGCCCTTTTTTCGGAAGTATTTTCCGGGATATGAGTTGTACCTGTGGATCGATGCCGATGCTTGGGTGCAGGATTGGTCGGCGATCGAGTTGTTTGGGCAGGGGCACGGCGGCGACGGGGGTTGGCGATCGTGCCG
>JAAUUG010000321.1 GCA_012031195.1 Oscillatoriales cyanobacterium SM2_1_8 | reverse complement strand
CTTCACCGTGCGCCAAACCGCTTGTCGAGGGTGTTTTGCCGGCCAAGTCCATTCAGGCGATCGCCATTTGGGGAGCGGTGCAGGGCAAACGGTGGTCCGGGCCCAACTCAACGGCTACCGCACCCAGCCCGGGGAAACGGTGGTGATGGTGGGAGACTGTCCGGAATTGGGAAACTGGGACATGGCCCGGGCCTACCGTTTGGAATACATCAACGCCAACACTTGGTTCGGTGAAATTCCCTTTAACGAGAGCGCCGGGAAGGCGATCGCCTACAAATACGCCATCCTGCGGGGGGCGATCGTCCCCGCTACGAAAACCTGGTGAGCCGGCGCTGGGTGTTGGCGACCCAAGGCACCGTCAAATGGCAAGATGTCTGGGCCTAAAACCATGAAAACCGTGGGAGTTTTGGGGGGCGGTCAACTGGCCTGGATGCTGGCGATCGCCGCCGAGGAGTTGGGGGTGCCGTTGGTGGTTTGGACGGACGAGGCCCAAGCGGCAGTGAAACAGATGCCCTCGGCCCGGGTGGTGAAGTCCGTGGGGGCCCTGTTGTCCCAAGTGGATGCCTGTTTGTTTGAAAACGAATGGGCCGACTTTACCCCGTTGCCTGAATCCAACCCGGAGTTTTTGCCGGATTTGGGCACCCTGGCCGCCATGGTGGACAAATACCAACAACGGCAAACCATGCAAGCCTTGGGGTTGCCCACCCCAGATTTTCGGGCGATCCACACGGCAGAAGAGGTGGGGCAAGCGGGTCAGGCTTTGGGGTATCCCTGGTGCTAAAATCCCGACGCTACGGCTACGACGGCAAAGGCACCGCGATCGTGGCAGACGCAACGGCCGCTGTAGCCACTTGGCAAGGGATGGGCGCCCCCCAGCGATCGCCGAAGCCTATGTGCCCTACCAAGCCGAACTGGCCCTCATTGCCGCCCGCAACGCCGCCGGGGAAATCCGGTTTTACCCCTTGGCCCACACCCAACAGCAAGACCAGGTGTGCCGCCGCATCCTGTTGCCCAGCCCCTACGGCGAGGCGGCCCCAGCCCAGGCGATCGCCACGGCGTTGTTGGATCGCTGGCAATTTGTCGGGGTCTGCGGTCTGGAATTTTTCTGGGAAGCCAACGGTCGGTTGTCGTTGAACGAGGTGGCCCCCCGGGTGCACAACTCCGGGCACGGCACGATCGAAGCCTGCATCACTTCCCAGTTTGCCCAAGCCGTTCGCATTGCCGCCGGTTTGCCGTTGGGGGATACCGCTTTGCGGGTGCCCGCCGCCATCACGGTGAATTTGCTGGGGTGGGAAACCGCGCCCGCCCACTACCAAGCCCAACGGGAGGCGATCGCCGCCTTGCCCAATACCAGCCTCCATTGGTACGGCAAACCCGAAGCCCGGCCCGGCCGCAAGTTGGGCCATGCCACCGCCATCGCCGACACCCCGGACCAAGCCCAAACCCTGGGCGATCGCATCGAAGCCCTCTGGTACCCCTCACCCAGTTAGGGCGTGCTGATATAGTCAATTTAATTAAAAGTGGCACGACTACGGTTGTTTTGATTGCCTTTACCCCCCTCTCCCTCCCTGGGGCTGGGGGTGAGGGCAAGATTGTCGCAAACACATTTGAAATGACTATATAGCTGTAAACAGCTTGATGAGGATGGGGTGCAGGGGTGAAACCCCTGGCTGGGGCGTAGCCCCAAAACCCCCTTTTCTTTTGACGTCCGAACCTAACCGAATATAGTCATTTTAATTAAAACTGACACGGTTTTTTCTTGCCCAACGAAGGTCTAATATATTCATTTTAATTAATTGATACAGTTTTTTCTTGCCCAACGAAAGTCCAATAGAACCATTGTCGGGGGCTTCGCCCCTGCGACCCTAACTGTCTTGTCTCATCGCTATGCAAAACAGCTATAGAACCGATACGGGGGCTTCGCCCCTGCGACCCGACTTGTTTTGTCTCGTCGCTATGCAAAACAGCTATGGCTATATTTTTCGCCACCCCATGCCCATCAAAACGAGTAATCCTGGAGGGCGGTGACGGCCACGGGCGCGGTTTGCAACGACCGAATCGCCGCAATCACGGCTTTGGCCCCCGCCAACGTGGTCACCACCGGAATTTTGCGGGCCAAAGCGGTTCGCCGCAACAGTTTGGCATCGGTGTTGGCTTCGCCCCCTGAAGCCGAATTCACAATCAGTTGCACCTCCCCGTTGACGATCGCATCGCCGATGTGGGGCCGTCCTTCGTGCAGTTTCAACACCAATTCACAACCCAAACCGTGGCGCTGCAACACCTTGTAGGTGCCTTCCGTCGCAATCACCCGGAATCCCAACTCAGCAAACCCTTCGGCGATCGCCGCGATGCCCGATTTGTCGCGATCGTTGACGGTCAGAAACACCGTGCCATGGAGGGGCAGCCGGGTGCCAGCCCCCAACTGAGCTTTGGCAAAAGCCCGCCCAAAATCCGTGTCGATGCCCATCACTTCCCCGGTCGATCGCATTTCCGGCCCCAACACCACATCGGTGCCGGCAAACTTGGCAAAGGGCAACACCGCTTCCTTCAGGGCAATGTGGCTGGGGAGAATTTCGGCGATAAACCCCAACTCGGCCAGGGTCTGCCCCGCCATCAGCCGGGTGGCATAATTCACCAACGGTCGCCCCACGGCTTTGCTCACAAAGGGCACCGTCCGCGAGGCCCGGGGGTTCGCCTCCAAAATAAAGGCTTTGGCCGGACTGTGGCGCGAAGCCCCCAACTGCACGGCATATTGAATGTTGATCAACCCCAGCACCCCCAACCGCTTGGCCAGGGCCACCGTCCACAGGCGCAGGGTGTCCAGCACTTCCGTCGGCAACGAAAAAGTCGGAATGGCGCAAGCGGAATCCCCCGAGTGAATCCCCGCCTCTTCGATGTGCTCCATGATGCCGCCGATGTTCACGTTGCCCTCGCCATCCGCCAGGGCATCCACATCCACCTCGATCGCCCCCTCCAAAAACGATCGATCAAAACCGGGTGTTCCGGCTCCACCAAGCACCGCCTTGAACATGTAGGTTCCAGGTCGGCTTGGGAGTAGACCACCTC
>JAAUUG010000320.1 GCA_012031195.1 Oscillatoriales cyanobacterium SM2_1_8 | reverse complement strand
GGGGATGACAGCGTGGTGGGGGGGAGCCGGCAACGATACGTTTTGTCTGGAACGACGGCGACGGCAGCGATACGATCGAAGGGGGCGACGGCACCGACACCCTGATGGTAATCGCCAGCGGCAACCTGACCCTGACCCCCAGCGGCGCCGGGTTTAATGTTAGCCGCACCACCGGTACAACCTTCGCTTTGGCGGTCACAACCGTAGAAAGCGTGATGGTGACCGGGGACAACGGCGACCAGCAAATCAACGGCTCGGGGATGCCGGCCACCGTGATCCTCACCCTGGATGGCGGCAGCGGCAACGACACCTTGACCGGCGGCTTGGGCAACGACACCCTGATCGGCGGCAACGGGGACGATGCACTCATCGGCGGCCCGGGCAACGACTCGTTGGTCGGGGGCGCCGGCAACGATACCTTCACCTGGAACGACGGCGACGGCAGCGATATGATCGAAGGGGGCGATGGCAGCGACACCCTGATCGTCAACGGCAGCAACCAGGGGGACAGCATCACCCTGACCCCAACGGCAGCCGGTTTACCCTCACCCGCAGCAACCTCACCGGCTTTAGCCTGGATGTGGGCACCGTGGAAAACGTGACCATCAACGGCGGCGGCGGCGACGACACCTTGAATGCGTCGGGGCTGACCTCTACCCTCAGCGTCTTGCTGGATGGGGGCGCCGGCAACGATGGGCTGACCGGGGGCGGCGGCAACGACACCCTGATCGGCGGGGAAGGCAGCAACACCTTGACGGGGGCGGCCGGCAACGATGTGTTTGTGATTTCGACGGCGGGCACCGCCACGATCGCCGACTATGCCGATGGCGCCGACAAAATTGGGTTGGTGGGCCTTGCCTTTGGCGGTTTGACCTTCACGGCCAGCGGCAGCGATACCCTGATTCAGGTGGGCACCCAGACGATCGCCACGGTGTTGGGGGTCGCCCCCGGCGTGTTCGATACCAGCGATTTTGTGGCGACCGGGCTGTAGCTCTGCTGGGAAGGGCGAAGGTTTGGTCGAAGGGGCGACGGCACCGGTGGTGGAAACACCTCCCCAAGGGTGCGGCGATCGCCCCCCGGGTCTCGGGGGTTCGAGCTTGGAGCTTGGAAAGTCAAGCATTTTGCTCGGGGGTTTGAGCCATGTCCCCAGAACCTAGGGGGCGCGCAGGGCGGTAGCCAACGCCTGAAAGGGTTGCCAGTCGTCATCCGTGACGATTTTTTCCCAAACCGCTTCGATCGCCGGCCGCAGCAAGACCGTGGTGGGGTTGGCCTGCCGCAGGCGATCGGGGACGGCTTCCCAATCGGCGGGTTTCAGGGTCTGCAAGGCTTGACGATAGAGGTCTTGCCAAGCTGCCGCCAAATCAATCGCCTCGTCGCTGGGCCCCACCGGCAACGGCACCGGGCGATCGGGGGCAAACCCGTCCCGCAGGTTTCCGAAAAATTCGTGATAGCCCACCTGCGAAACGGCCAGCAGTTTGAGGGTGGTCAAAATCAAATCGGTGCCAAGGTCTTCGGGCAGGTCGGGCAACCCCAACCGCTGCCAAAAAAGGGTTTGGTAGGTTTGGCGGTAGGTCGGCTCAAATCGGGCCAAGCCGGGCTCTAGGGACTCGGGGCGATCGCCGCCTGGAGGGGAACCTGCAACATCTGCAGGTTCCAATAGCAAGCCCGGGGCTGGTTGCCGTAACTGTAACGTCCCATCTCGTCAAAATAGGCCGCCGTAAACCGGGGGTCATAGGTGGGCAAAAACCCATAGGGCCCGTAATCAAAACTTTCGCCCACAATCGACATGTTGTCGGTATTCAGCACGGCGTGGCAAAAGCCAGCCACCATCCACTGGGCGCACAAAACGGCGGTGCGCTCCACCACTTCGGCATAAAAGGCGCCGTAGGCATCTGGCCCTGGCGTTCCCAAATGGGGATAGTAGGTAGCCATCGTCCAATCCAACAACTTCCCCACCAGGTCGGGCCGTTTCAGGTAGTGCAGCCGCTCGAAGGTGCCAAACCGGACATGGGAGCGGGACAGGCGCACCATCACCGCCGAACGGGTGGGCGACGGTTCATCCCCCCGCCACAAATCCTCGCCGGTTTCGATCGCGCACAGGCAGCGGGAGGTGGTGACCCCCAATCGCTGCAGGGCCTCCGCCGCCAAAATTTCCCGGACGGCCCCCTTCAGGGTGAGACGACCGTCGGCGTGGCGGGAATAGGGGGTTTGCCCCGATCCTTTGGTACCCAAATCGTACAGATGCCCGTCGCGGCCCCGCACCTGTCCGTACAAAAAACCCCGTCCATCCCCCAACCGCGGGTTGTATTGCCCGAACTGGTAGCCGTGGTAGGCCATCGCCAAAAACGGGCGATCGCTCCGAAACAAGCCAAACGCCTCGACAAAATCTTCGTCCCGCACCGTGGCTGGGTTCAAATGCAACCGGGGCAGCAAGTCATCGTTGCGCCAGCGCAGGCGGTGTTGGGGAAATGCGGCCGCCGGCACCTCGGCATAAAAATCAGGGCCCAAAGCGGCAAAGGCCGGTTCGTAGGGGAGGGTCAACCAAGGGTTCATGGGTAAAAAGCGCGGCGATCGCCGGCGCCCGTAGGGATGGAAGGAAGGTTCATCGGCGGAGGCGGGCGCCCCCACCGGTTCCTTGCCGCTGCAGGATTTGCTGCCGCTGGGCTTTGGCAGCGCGGAAATTGGGGGCGAGGATCAAAGCCCGATCCAGCGAGGCGATCGCCTCGGGGTACCGCTGCAAATCCGCCAGCACCATCCCCCGGGCAAACCACACTTCCGGCAGGTTGGGGCTGGCGGCCGCCAAGGCATCCACGGCGGTCAAGGTCTCTTCGGGATTGCCGGTTTGACGTCCCTGGCGGATGGCGGATTCGAGGGCCGCCCGCAACGCCTGCCGCTCGGGTGTCGTCGTTTCCATTGTCCCATCGGGCAGAGCCAGGGTCGGCGGGAGAGTGGTTGCGGTGGTCAAGGATGGGAGCGCCGGTGGAGGAACGGGAACAGGAGCTTGGGCAACGGGAACAGGAGCTTGGGGCCACGGGAACAGGAGTTCTGGGCCACGGGAACAGGAGTCTGGGCCACGGGGCAG
>JAAUUG010000026.1 GCA_012031195.1 Oscillatoriales cyanobacterium SM2_1_8 | reverse complement strand
TCGAAGCCTTGCGAAACAACAAGCCCAAGGTTTTGCCCCCACAATGGGGCTGCAGCGTCCCGGCCTTCATCGCTTTGGCAGCGCTCAAAATGCCCCGCAACTCGGCCCCGTTGAGATCGGCCAACCCCAGCAAATCCCGTCCCGTCAAACTCATGGCATTTCCGCTAAAACTTTAGGCTAGCATCCCCTCCGGCCGGAAACCGTTGTCCGAGAACTTTTGGACCCGAGAACTTTTGGGGCATCTGGATGGGGGTTGGATCGGGTTCCCCTTACTTTTTTACTTCAGGGCTTGCAACATGCGGAGGGATTGGGCGACATGGCCGGCAAAATCCAACATGGAATCGAAAACGTAGCGAACGATGCCTTCTTTGTCGATCGCATAGGTCACCCGCCCCGGCAAAACCCAAAGGGCTTTGGCATCGTAAAGTTTTTGAACCGCCCCCTCCCGATCCGACAACAGCAAAAACGGAAAGTTGTGGCGACGGGCAAACTGTTGGTGCGAAACCTCGCTGTCGCTGCTGATGCCGATCACCTCGGCCCCCGCATCCTGAAATTCGGCATAGCGATCGCGAAACCCACAGGCTTCGAGGGTGCATCCCGGCGAATCGTCCTTGGGGTAAAAAAACAACACCACGTTTTTTTGACCCCGAAATTGGGACAGGGTCACCGGCTGGCCGGTGCTGTCGGGCAATGTGAAATCGGGGGCTGGGGTACCGGGGGCAAGGGTCATGGCTGGGTTGGGTCAGGGATGGGTTAAGGATAGATTCCCCCTGTTGGGGGCAGGGGGAGGGAACAAGGGATTTAGGCGATCGCCCGGGTGACCACCCCATCGAGGGCCGCCCGCAGGGAACGCACCGCCGCGATCGCCAGAATTTCATCGGCCAGTTTGTTGACGGCACTGCCCACGCCTACCCCCCGGGCCCCGGCGGCGATCGCCAGGGGCACCGTCACATCCGACAGGCCGGAAGCGCAGAGGACAGGAATGGCGACGGCGCGGGAAATTTCGCGGGCGGCGGCCAGGGTAGGAGCCGCCTTTTCGATCGCCCCCAAGGTGCCCGCGTGTTGGGGTTGGCTGAAGGTACCGCCTTCGGTCTGAATCAAATCGGCACCGACCTCCACCAACTTTTCGGCCAAGGCCACTTGGGCATCGAGGGGCAGGGTGTGGGGCACCGTCACCGAGAGGGCCGTATCCGGCAACAGCACCCGGGTTTCGCAGGCAAGACGCACCACGGTTTCCGCCGAAAACACCCGGCCTTCCCCATAGAAACTGTCGTAATTGCCGATTTCCACCAAGTCCGCCCCAGCCGCCACCGCCTGGGCCAATTGGGTCGGCACCACCGCCGAGACGCACACCGGCAGATGGGTTTCGCGTTTGGCCAAGGCAACCAACCGGGGATCGGCGGCGATGTCCACATAGGTGGCCCCGCCGGCCTGCGCCGCCCGCACCACGCGACCCACCGAGTCGAGATCGAAATTCTGCAAACCGCTGATAATTTTCAGGGCGCGGCCCTCGGCAAAGGCTCGGTGCAGGGGGGCCGGCAAACGGTGGAACATGCTCATGGTTATCTACAATTCCAGGCTAAAACGGTCGGCGATCGCCGTATCGAACATTTTACTGGGGAGGAACCGTTTTCCGATATAGTCAGCGTAGTTGTTGTTCCAAAATTTCGGTTATGGCGGTTTTGAACGGGTTGTTGCAACCTGCCCGACGGGCTTTGGCCCTGTTGCTGGCGATCGCCTGTGCGTTGGCCCTCACCGCCTGCAGCGCGCAGGAGAAGGCGGGCGCCCCCATTCGCCGGACGGCAACCGTTACCGAGGTCTCGCCCCCAGCGGAAATTCAACGCCTCGGCCGATTTTTGGATCGCTACCAACCCCAAGTTCAAATTTTGCAACCGGCGGCCGATGCGGTGCTGACCACGGATGCGGTCACGGTGCAATTGACGATCGCCGATTTGCCGATTTTTCGCCACCCCGAGTTTGAGTTGGGTCCCCACATCGACGTGGTTTTGGACGAACGGGAACACCGCGACGTGTTTGATGTGAGCCAGCCCTTGGTGTTTGCCGATTTGACCCCGGGCACCCACACCCTACGGGCGTTTGCATCGCGCCCCTGGCACGAGAGTTTTAAGAATCGGGAAGCCTACGCCCAAGTGACGTTCCATGTGTACGAGAAAACGGCGGAACACGCTCCGGTTGCCGAGGCTCCCCTATTGGCTTACAACATGCCGGCGGGAAATTACGGCGGCGAGCCCATTTTGCTGGATTTCTACCTGCGCAACTTGCCCTTGAGCCTGTCGCCCTTGACCGAAGAACCGCCCACGTGGCGGGTGCGGGTGACGGTGGACGGCGAGTCTTTTGTCTTGGATCGTTGGCAGTCAACCTACCTGAAGGGATGGCAACCGGGTCGCCACGTGGTGAAGCTGGAACTGTTGGACGAAAACGATCGCCTGTGGGCCGGCCCGTTCAACAGCACCGCCCGTTTGGTGAACTACACCCCCAACGGTACCGATGCCCTGTCCCGGTTGCTGCGGGGGGAAATTATCCCTGGAATTGAGGCCATTGTCGATCCCAACTATGCCCCGACTGTAGCCCCAGCTGTGGCCCCGACTGTGGATCCCCCCGTGCCGGTTCCTGCCGCCGAAGCGGTTCCTGGGAGCGTTCCCAGCGAAATTACCCCCGTTGACACCAATCCGGTGGAAACCACCTCAGGCAAAACGGCCGGCGAAACCGTCGCCCCGCCGGTGAAAAAGAAACGGGAGCGGAAGAAAACGGCCAAGAAACCGTCGCAACCACCGGCCGCAACCGAGCCGGTGCCCACCCCCGAAGCTCTTCCCGAAGCCCCTCCTGCTACGACTGGGGTCTCGCCAGAGCCTGAGGTTGCCCCGGAACCGGCCCCGTCCGTCGTCCCAACTGCTGTACCAACCGCCCTCGAGGGCCGGCCGGAGCCGGTGACCTCCAGCAGCGAAGCCGCACCGGACAAGGCCGAAGCCAAAGTCCGCAAATTGCACGAGTTGTTGCAGCAGCGGTTGCAGGAGCAGGGCTAGCATGGCCCGCGTCCTGTGTTTGGGCGAGGTGCTGCGCGATCGCTTTGTGATGGGCGATCGGGAAGTTACGGCACCGGGGGGAGCCGTGGCCAACGTTGCGATTGCCCTGGCCAAGCTGGGGGTGACGGTGGAATTTATAGGTTGCGTGGGGGAGGATCCGAGCGGGCGGGAACTGCGCCAAGGGTTGCAGGCGGCAGGGGTAGGCATCGTCGGGTTGCAGAGGCATCCCCAGGCCCCCACCCGGGAAATTCGGATTCGGGTGGATGCGGCGGGGGAACGTTCGTTTTTGGGTTTTAGCGGTGCGCCGGATGCCGTCTATGCCGACGGTTTGGTGGCGGCCGAGCTGCTTCCGGAAGCCCTGTTTGAAGCGGCCGAGTTTTTGGTATTGGGCTCGTGTTTGTTGCCGTCGCCGATCGCCCAGCGGACGACCCAGCGGGCATTGCACTTGGCGAACAAGCATTACCTGAAGGTGGTCACCGACATCAACTGGCGCTCGGTGTTTTGGCCCCAACCCCACTTGGCGATCGCGGCGGTGGGGGCCCTCCTCCAGCAAACCGATTTCCTGAAGGTGAGCTACGAAGAAGCCCTCCACTTTTTGGGCACCGCCAGCCCGGCGGCGATCGCCAACCAATGGCCCGACTTGGAGGGGGTGTTGGTCACGGATGGCGAGCGGGGCGGTCGTTACTTCCTGGGCGATCGCCAAGGGGAATATCCCGCATATGCGGTGGCCACGGTGGACACCACGGGGGCCGGGGATGCTTTTTTGGCCGGTTTTTTGGCGCAACTCACCCAAATACCCCTTTCGGCCCTGGCCCAGCCCAAAGCTGTACAAACCGCGCTCGCCTATGCCGCAGCCGTAGGCGCCCTGGCCACCCGGGCGTTGGGGGCCACCGCTGCCCTCCCCACCGCCGCCGAAACGACTGCTTTCCTGCAAAACCTGGCTTGAGTTTTTCCTCTACCCTTCAAACCCATGGCAAAGGCATACCAAACCAAAGTGTTTCTGTGGGATCGGGGGGCCATCACCGGCAGCGATCGCCACCTGTGGCAACACGTCCAGGATCTGGGTTCTTCTTGGCTGGCCGCTACCACCCTTCAAGAATTGGAAAATCTGGCCCGGGACGTGGGGGCCGATCGGGGCGGGGGAACCAGCGTCGAGGCTTTGGCGGATGCTTTTCTGCGGTTTTATGAAAGCAGCGGTTGGCGGCTGACCGAGGTCAACGAAGGCCATCCCCAGTTTCAGGTGTTGGAGGGGGCGGGTCGCAAAGCCCTCGACAACCTGGCCAGTGCCCGGACGGCCTGGGGATTGAGCCGCCAACATCCCCAAGCCCTCATCATCTTGGTGAGTGCCGATGCCACCTTTGTGCGGAAACTGAACGAGTTGAACTTGGAAAACCTGCGGGCCGCCACCGCCATTTCCCTCCGAGCTTGGCAAGGCAACCGCAATGCGCCGCCGGCGATCGCCACGGCCTTGGGTCTGACCTTGGATCCAAACATGGCCGCCGCCGGGGCCCGCTCCCGCCGTTCAAGGGCGTGGCCCTGGGGATGGATCCTGGTCGGGGCGACGGGGATCGGGGCGATCGGCTTTTGGTACACCCAACCCCGCCTGTCCCAACAAATCTGGCAGACCATCCAGCGGGCTTGGCCCAAGGGTCGATGAAGCGAGCGGCTCTGCTCCTTACCCAGGGTTTATATTCATTTTAATTAAGAATGCGCCTGTATAGCTGTTTTGCATAGCGACGAGACAAGACAAGTCGGGTCGCAGGGGCGAAGCCCCCGTATTGGTTCTATGAGACTTTCGTTGGGCAGGAAAAACCGTGTCAGTTTTAATTAAAATAACTATATTTATTTGTGGCGAATGTGTTCGTATACCCCTTCGTATTGGTTGCCGGGGTTGTGCCAAGAATAGTCGTAGTTCATGCCGGCGATCGCCAAATTGGTGAAGGCTTCGCGATCGGCAAACCACAAATCGAGGGCGCGGCCGAGGGCGGATTCGAGGGCCGGGGCATCGGTCTGGTAAAACACAAACCCGTTCCGTTCTTGGGGCAAGCGGGCTTCATCGTAATCGTAATCAAAGACGGTATTGAGGAGACCGCCCACCCCCCGCACCACAGGTACGGTGCCGTAGCGGAGTCCGATGGTTTGGGTGAGACCGCAGGGTTCGTAGTTGCTGGGCACCACAATGATATCGGCCCCAGCATAGATGAGGTGGGCCAGTTCTTCGTTGAAGCCCAGTTCGAGGTGGCAATCGGGGTTTTCGTTGAGGTGATTTTTCTCATGCCAAAACCACTGATGGATGCCGGCTTCGGTCGCAGACCCCAACAACACAAATTGGGCTTGGCGCTGCAAACTGTAGTAGATGGCGTGGTGCACCAGGTGTACGCCCTTCTGGCGATCGAGCCGACCAATGTAGCAAACCAAGGGTTTTTCATGGCCGGGGCGGTCATGGGCCAACAAAAGATGCTCCTGCAGGGCAAATTTGTTTTTGGCTTTGCGCTCGAAGGTGGCCACGTTGTAGGGATGGAGCAAATAGCGGTCGGTTTCCGGATTCCAGAATTCACAGTCTACGCCGTTGAGGATGCCGCCAAACTTGTAGTGATGGGTGTCCAGGGTCGGTTGCAAGCCGCAGCCGACTTCGCTAAACCGGGCTTCCCAGGCGTGGTGGGGCGAAACCGTATTCACATGGTTGGCATAGACAATGCCCCCCTTCATCAAATTGAGGGCTCCTTGGTATTGATTGTCCGCCAGGCGATCGGGTGCAAAATAGTATTCGTCGTTGTTGAGGCCGGTCGCCCGCAAAACTTCTGCACTGGTGATGCCCTGGTGGGCAAAATTGTGGATGGTGTAGCACACCCGTTGGTCGGCCATGCCGTGCCACTTGTAAATTTCGTACAGAAGCACCGGCACCAACCCCGTTTGCCAGTCGTGGCAGTGGATCACATCGGGGCGTTTGTTGGTCTGTTGCAAAAATTCCAAGGCCGCTTTGCTGAAAAACGCGAACCGTTTCCAATCGTCGGGAGCGCCGTAATAAATCCCGCGCTCGAACAAGTTTTCGTCGGAGTGCGGACGGATGAAAAAGCAAAGGCGACCGTGAATCCAGCCGCAAAATACCGAAGTGTGCATCGCCCCGTCGTACCAGGGCACCCACAAGTCACGGTAGGCCTCGTGCAAACCCCAAATGTGGTCGTAGCGCATGTTGTCGTACATGGGCAACACCAACTCCACAACATGGCCGCGCTGCTCCAGTTCCTGGCTCAACCCATAGACCACATCCCCCAGACCCCCAGCTTTGATCGCGGGTGCACATTCCGAGGCAATTTGCACAATGTACATAAAGATTTCTTGTTATAGCTATATTCGGTTAGGTTCGGACATCAAAAGAAAAGGGGGGTTGGGGGCTGCGCCCCAGCCAGTTCATCCCGCCTGCACCCCATCCTAATCAAGCTGTTTACAGCTATATCTGCGCGCGGGGAACATCTGGCCCCAAGTTTACCAGTCTCGGGCCAGCAACCCCAACTCCTGCAGGCGGTCTTTGAGTTCACGGGCATTTTCGGTCTTGCCCTGAAATCGGTAGGCTTCGATCGCCCGTTGCCAGGCCTGTTGGGCCAGGTGGCTCTGGCCTTTGTGGAAGAGGGCCACCCCCAAATTGCGGTAGGGTTCGGGATCGCTGGGGTCTTGGGCGATCGCCCGTTCATAGGTGGCGATCGCGGCGGTCAAGTTGCCGGTGATTTTGTAGGCTTGGCCGAGGGCCAGGTAGGCCGGCAGGTAATCGGGGGGCGGTGCCACCACCTGGGTCAACAGGGCGATCGCTTTGGCCATGGCCCCGGTTTCTTGGGACAACAGGGCCAAGTTGAATTGGGCCGGCAGCAACACCAACGGGTGCAACGGCAGGGCGATCGCCGCTTCGTAGAGGGCTTGGGCGGCGGGGCGATCGGCCCGGGCCTCTTGAACCAGGGCTAGATGGTACAGGCTTTCAAACCGCACCGCCGGCCGGGGATCGGCCAACGCCACGGCCTGTTCCAGATGCTCTAGGGCCGCGGGCAATTGGTCTTGGCTGAGGCAAAGGGCCCCCAGCTTTGCGAGGGCGTAGGCATCTTGGGGAAATTTTTGCAAATGCGACTGCAACAACCGTTCCGCCCGTTGGGCTTTGGCAACCAGGTCGGTGTAGAGGGGATGGTACCCATAATGTTTGATCGCGGTGGGTTCCAGGTGCGCCACCTGCCAATGGGGTTCCTGGGCCTGCAGGGCGGCCACGCTGTCGTCAATGGACTCGTGGTAAATCCCATGAAATTGCAGCGCGGGATGGCGGCGAAAAAAACGGGTGACGGCGGAATAGGGGGATTGGGTTGCCCCCAACTCCTGACGGCGCAAAATCACCGCCAAAAGATTGGGTTGCCGCATCAGGCGCCGCAGGGCTGGGATGGCGGGGGGCAACAACCGTTCATCGCCATCCAACACCAACACCCAATCGCTTTGCACCTGCTGCAGGGCAAAGTTGCGGGCCGCGGCGAAATCCTCCTGCCAGGCAAAGGGATAGACCCTGGCGCCCAAACGTCCCGCCAGAGCCGGGGTATCGTCGGTCGAGCCCGTATCCACCACCACCATTTCTTGAACCAACGGCCGCACGCTGCCGATGCATTGGGCCAAGCGGGTCGCCTCATTTCGCACAATCATGCACAGGGCGATCGCAGGTTTTTTGTGGCGAGCAGCATCCGACCGAGCCATGGCAAATTTATTCTGGGGTTTTGAGATCTCTGCAGGCGATCGCGAAGGCATGGGAGAGCTATTCCTGAAGGAATCCCGCAGGGCAGTTGGGGGCGACGAACGTACCGTCGGGGATGGGGAGGTTGCCCACATAATAGTTAAAATTTTCGGCGGTGCACATGGCGGTATCCACCTTGGATTCGGTGCTCAGGGGATCGATGTACGCCACGCCGGCATAGGAACGGTGGATGCTTTTGGTGGACCAGCCCCGGTGGGTTGTCGCTTCGCCGCCGGGCAAGACCGAGAGCAAATACTGGTAGTTGGCCGTGTTGGAGGAAATGCCCAAGCCCAAAGCACTGAGGGCGGCGGTAAAGGTTTGTTTTTCCAGGTAATAGGCCTGTTGGCTGCGGTTCATGGCCCCCACAATGGATTTGGCTTCGGCTTGGCGAGACTTGGCGACTTGGGCCAACAGCGAAGGCAACGCAATGGCCGCCAAAATGCCAATAATGATGATCACCACCAACAATTCAATCAGGGTAAACCCACCGTTTGCCCGTGGCGAGGGCCCCCACCGCTGTAGCCACTGTTGGAGCGACATTTGAATCAGGGGAGAGGACGACAGAGGTTTGCGCACAACGGTTGTTCTCTGGCTGGCTGCCGCTTAGTTTACCCAGGGGTTTTCCGGAAGCGATCGCCTTGCTGCCAACGGCACAATTGTTAACATGGTGTTACGAAACCAGGGGAACCGATGGCGCGGGATTCACGGAATTCAGAAGCGAGCTTGGAAGCAACGTTGTCGCGGTACGATGCCGAGGCGATCGCCGCCTATTACGGTCGCCGGCCCTGGACGGTGCTGGGACGTTTTTTTGCGTTGGTGCTGCCGTTGTTGGGGTTTGCGTGGGGGGTATGGAGCGACGGTTGGTGGGGCAACCCAGCGGCGAATGCCCCAGCGGGCCCGCCAACTCCGCGAATTGTTGAGTCGGTTGGGGCCGGCTTTTATCAAAATTGGTCAGGCTTTGTCCACGCGCCCCGACATTGTGCCGCCGCCCTATCTGGAAGAACTTACGCAGTTGCAAGACCGGCTGCCGGCCTTTGCCAACGAGACGGCCTTCCGGTTCATCCGGGAAGAGTTGGGGGACGATCCCCAAACCATCTATGCGGAAATTTCGGCCAACCCGATCGCGGCGGCTTCGCTGGGGCAGGTGTACAAAGCGCGGCTGCATTCGGGGGAACAGGTGGCGGTGAAGGTGCAGCGACCCGACATTGTGGAAAACATTGCCCTGGATTTGTACTTGTTGCGGGGGTTGGCCGGCTGGGTGCAAAAGACTTTCCGGCGGGTGCGCAGCAACTTGCCGGCGATCGTCGATGAGTTTGCGGCCCGCATTTTTGAGGAGATGGACTACACCTGCGAAGGGGCCAACGCCGAACAATTTGCCGAGTATTACCGCCGGCAACCGGGTATTTATGTGCCCCGCATTTTTTGGCCCTACACCGCCAAACGGGTGCTCACCATGGAATGGATCGACGGCATTAAACTCACGGAATTGCAACAATTGGCCGAGATGGGCTTGGATACCCGTCACATCATTCAGGTGGGGGTGCAATGCTCGTTGGTGCAGTTGTTGGATCGGGGTTTTTCCATGCGGATCCCCACCCTGGCAATTTGCTGGTGATGCCTGATGGCATCTTGGCCTACCTGGACTTTGGCATGATGAGCCGGGTGACGGCGGAACAGCGCTACGGTCTGATCGAGGCGATTGTACATTTGGCGAATCGGGATTTTGCGGCCTTGGCCCAAGACTATGTCCGGCTGGGCTTTTTGACTCCGGATACCGATTTGACGGGGATTGTGCCGGCACTGGAATCGGTGTTTCAGGGGGCCCTCGATCGCAGCGTGGCGGAACTGGATTTTAAGGAACTCACGGATAAATTGTCGCAGGTGATGTACGACTATCCGTTTCGAGGTGCCCCCCTACTACGCCCTGATTGTGCGATCGCTGGTGACGTTGGAGGGAATTGCCTTGGCGGTGGATGCCAACTTCAAGGTGTTGAGCGTGGCCTATCCCTATGTGGCCAACCGCTTGTTGGTGGATGCGGCTCCGGAATTGCGCTACACCCTCACGGAGCTGCTGTTCCAAGATGGGTCGTTGCGCTGGCGGCGGTTGGAAAACCTGTTGCGCAATGCCCGCAGCAACCAAGCCTACGATTTGCCCAGCACGATCGCCCGGATTTCGGAATTTTTGCTGTCGGAACGGGGGGACGATTTGCGCGATCGCCTGTCGGGGGAGTTGGCCAACCTCTTGGAAGAGGCGCTGTGGCAAAAATCGACGGCCCAGGGGGAACGCTGGGAATCCCTGCAAAACATTTGGCAAAGCCTGCGGGGCGATCGCTCGCCGGTGGAGGTGTTGCCGGTGCTGGGACGGGCGATCGCCCCGCAGGCCGCCGGGGCGATGGGGTTCAATGTGCTGTCCCAATTGGCCCAGCGGTTTGTGGCCCGCAGCATTCGGGAGATTTGGTTAAAAGAAGCGGACTTGCTGCCGGCGACCGCCATGTCCGGGGATAATGGCGATCGCTCCCCCATTGCCCGTGAACTCAATGGCCGAACTTGGTAACCTTGAGGTGCAGGTCCGGGAAAGCCCCCGGGCCCGTCGGGTCAAAATTGCGATTCTTTCGGCTCGCCAAATTCGGGTGACGGTGCCGATGGGGTTTCCGCCAACCGAAGTGCCGTTGATTCTGGCGGCGAACCGTCCCTGGCTGGAACGCAACTTGCCGAAAGTACCAGCGCCCAAAACTCTGGAGCCCAAAATTTTGGCATTGGCGGCGATTGGGGAGGAGTGGCATCTAGCACTGGGAGGCCTGCCTCAAGAGAATTATCCCCAACTCACGTTGCCCCACATGGATGCAGCAATCCCCTGGCTCCGACGCAAAGCCGAAAGGCATTTGATTCCGATTTTGCACCAAGTCGGCCAAGAAACCGGGTTGTCCTTTCAGAAGGTGGCGGTGCGCCATCAAAAAACCCGATGGGCCAGTTGTTCTGGCCAGGGTCACATCAGCCTCAATTGCAAATTGTTGTTTTTGCCGCCGGCAGACCTCCGCTACGTGTTGATCCATGAGCTCTGCCATACGGTGCACCTCAACCACTCGGCAAATTTTTGGGCTTTGGTGGCGACGTTTCTGCCGGATTGCCGCGATCGCGATCGAGCCGTGCGGAAAGCTTGGCAGTACATCCCCCCTTGGTTATAGTCACTTTAATTAAGAATGCGCCTGTATAGCTGTTTTGCATAGCGACGAGACAAGACAAGTCGGGTCGCAGGGGCGAAGCCCCCGTATTGGTTCTATTAGACTTTCGTTGGGCAGGAAAAAACGTGTCAGTTTTAATTAAAATGACTATATAGTCATTCAACTTGAGTTTGACACGGTTTTTCAACCCCAAACCCTTGTTCGGTATGAACTTGAAAGTCAATGCCGATCTTTTACAGGCGCATTCTTAATTAAAATGACTATATGTTGCCAGCGCCAGAGTCTTGAGTGAGCAAGGTTGTTGATGAAGGGGGGCTGGTGTTGGTGGGGATGGATGGGCGATCGCCCAGGTGGCTTGCCATTCAAATCAAGCCGAGCAAACGCAGGTTGGTCTCGGCGTAGCCTACCAAGTCACGACCTTGCCCCCAACCCTCGATCCATTCGGTGCGCGATCGCCCCTGTTGTTGCAAAGCGGCTTGCAACCGATCCTTGAGGGGTTTTAGGGTCAGCCGGATTTGGGCGGCTTGCACGGCTTCGGGGGCAATGTCTTCGACCATGGCATGACTTTGCAATCGCCAACCCTCCTGCAAACAGCCGCTGGCGACCCATTGCTCGATTTCTTGCTCCCATTCCGCCAACAGTTTTTTGTTGACATATTTGCCGATCACCGGCTCCAACTGAAAATGCACGGTGTCGTCGAGGGTGGTTTTTTCGACCAGGGCGCGCCGATGCAACGATTCCATCGCCCCCAGGGTGTCGGCCCCGGCCAGGGCGATCGCCTCCCGCAGTTGGTTGAGGGTAGCGGGTCGGCGCTTGAGGGCCAACCAAAACAACAGGTCTTTTTCCAAGGGAGACAACCGCTCAAATTGCGAATACAGGAGGTTTTGCAAGACATCGCCGATGCCGAGGGTCGTCTGCTTCAGAAAAGCCACCACGTTGCCGTCAAACAAGTCGCGGATCGTGACGGCGACCATTTTGAGGGCGGAAGGGTTGCCCCGGTATTGCTGAATCAGTTCGGTCAGCCCTTTTTCTTGGCCGGTGAACCCCCGTCCCATCAGCAGGGAGCGCGCGCCGTCGGCATCGAGCCCCCCAACCGCCACGATCGCACGGCTTGCCCTTCGCCGGCTTCGATCGCCACTTCTTTGGGTTGTTCTCGCCCAATCACCAGCAAGCAACTGTGGTGCCGCTCTTGGGCGACCCGGGTCAACAGGGTGCCGTAGCCTTCCAACCCCTGTCGGTACACCCCGGCCAACTCGCCGTCCTGCACCACCGTCTCGAAATCGTCCAGCACCAACAACCGGCGTTGGGCCCGCAACCAGGCCAGCGGGTCTACGCTCTCCCCCGCCAGCTCTCGGAACAATTGGGGCACGGTCTGCACATGCCGCAGCGATCGCCAGGTCACGCCCCGAAATCGATCGCCATGGCTTTCAACCAGTTGGACGGCCAGGGCAGTTTTGCCGATGCCCCCCTGCCCCCACAAGGCAACCATGCGGCAGGTCGGATCGCTCAACCATTGGGCCAATTGCTCCCGCTCTTGGTTTCTGCCCCCAAATGCACCAATGCTGGGGGCTTCGCCCCAATCAATGGCTGGACTGGGCTTGAGCTCGGCGCGGGTGCGGCGGTACCCCTTGGCTTCGAGCCAATTGCCGACTTTTTCCCAGCGGAGGGTGTTGCCGGGTTGCCCCGCCAAGGTCTCGATGGAGCGGTACAACCCTTTGTTGAGTTCAACCCGCAGAGACCCCGATGTCCACGACAACAAATAAGCGATTTGACCGGGGCGATACCGGCTCAACAACCCCCGTAGGCAGGCTTTTTCGGTGGGTTTGAGGGGTTTGCCGCCCGCAGCTTCGAGGTCGGCATACAGGCGACTCAAATCCCACTCTCCCCCTACTTCGGGAAACAAAGCATCGACGGGATCGGCGGCAGCCATGACCAGTCCATGACGGTTTGGGAAAATTTTACCAATTTCGGGCCCCATCGCCCCGAATCGACCAAGCCTGAGCCCGTGCCTTGTGGCTGCGCCAATTTTTTCAGAACAGGGTTTGGTCTGTCAACCGCCGCGATCGGCCATGGATCGCCATTTCCATGCCCCCCAACCCTTCTTCGGCAGATTGGCCGGAAGTTATAGTTATTTTAATTGAGAGTGGGACGATCATAGTTGTTCCGACTGCATTTACTCCCCTCTCCCTCCCTGGGAGAGGGGTTGGGGGGTGAGGGAGAGACTGTCGCAAACATATCTGAAATGACTATATGGGGTTGCTGGACGCTTTAGTTTTGACGCTTGATCAACACCAGGGTGATGTCATCGTAAACAACCTGATCGCCAATAAAAGATCGCACGTCTTCCACGACAATTTGCTGAATTTCCGTCACCGGCAAGTGAGCATTTTCGATAATGAGACGGTGCAAACGGGGCAATCCGTACATTTGGTGTTGGGAGTTGGCCGCCTCCGTCACGCCATCGGTATACAGCGCAACGATATCCCCAATTTGCAGGGCCAGTTCTTGGGTGCCGACAAACGGGGAAATGTCGTCAATCAGCCCAACCGTAAAGCCCAAGCCATCGGTATCGTAGGCTTCGGGTTGGCCGTCTTTGCGCACGATCAGCAAATGTTCGTGTTGACCGCTGATGGTGAGAATGCCTTGCTCGTAGTTGATGATCAGCAGCGAGAGATTTTTCTCGCTTTGCATCCGGCTGACGTTTTCAAAGATGGTTTGGTTGGTGGATTGAATGACCTTCTGCAAATCTTTCTCGCCGTGGACAAAAAGGCTCCGAATCGAAGTTTGCACCATCAACATCAGCACGCCGCTTTCCAGACCGTGGCCCGTCACATCACCAATGCTGACCTTGGTGTTCCCGTTGCGGTGAATGACATCAAAATAGTCGCCACCCACTTCTGCCGCCGGTTCCATGAAGCCAACGATGTCCAAATCGGGAATGCTGTGCAAATCCTGAGGTCGCGGCAAGATCATGCTCTGCAAACGGCGGGTAATGTCGAGCTCGGCCGCCATCCGGATGTTCTCCGATTTCAGTTTCTGGTTTAAGTCTTGAATTTCTTGCGTGCGCTCTGCCACCAGGGCTTCCAGGTTGTGATTGATGCGTTTGAGGGTTGTGGAATAGCGGACAATGATTTGATAAACCCATGACCACAGCAAGATCAAGCATCCCAAGCCGCCAGCCGCTACGGTCTGCGCGATCCCCAGATTTTGCTGAACCCCACGGATGCGATCGCGAATGCGCTGGGCGATCGCCGCCAAAACCTGCGCCGATCCTTGCTGGTATATTTTCTTTTGGGCTTCGTATTCGGCCCCAAGCAACAATTTCAGGGCAGCATCCGGTTGTCCTTCGCGAACCAAAGTCAAGGCTTCGGCTTCCAGGGCAATCAATTGCTGGTTGGCGGCATCGGTTTGTTGCGTGGAATGGCTGGCAAAGGCATCGGGGGTCAATTGGCTGGCGGTTTGCAGCGCTTCTTCCAGTTGCGGCACGAAGGCTTGGTAGCGCTTTTCCCAAGCCGTATCCCCGGTGGCGGCGCCCATGCGGGCCGACATGGTGAGGACTTCATCGTAATAAACAATGCGCTCCACCAGGGAATTCAACCGAAATTCTTCGTTCGTAAAATCCTGAAACTCTTGATAGGCCTGGCGACTGTTCAAACTCAAGATCATCACCAGCACGCAGGTGGTGCCGATCGCCGTGATCACGGCCAGCCTAGGGGAGCGCATCATAAAATCCAACACCTTGGCTTTCATGGCAAAAACCGGAGCGCACGGGGCACTGAAATCGAGACCAGGTTCAGAAACGAAAAGACAAGGTTTTTGGGGAGGCACCTTTCCCCGCACCCACCTACTTTACGATATATCCAACCATCGGCATCGATTCAGGGGCGATCGCCAAATTTGAGGGAAGAGCGTGCCGCCAGACGGGCTTTGCCGGCTGCGGCCCAGGCCTGCAACCGTTCAATTTCCACCTGCGCGGTTTTGGATAGGGGCACCACTTCGCTGGCCGCCACCAGAATGTCTTCGGTCGTAAAGTCGCGGTTTTGGCTAAACCCGAAGTGCATGGCTTCAACGATCGCCTGTTCGATTTCCGCGCCCGAAAAATCCGGAGTTTCCGCCGCCAACCGCTCAATGTCGTAGGTGTGCCAAGACCGGGGCCGGTATTTGGTCAGATGAACCTGAAAAATTTGCGCGCGATCGCGGCGATCGGGCAACCCCACAAAAAAGATTTCATCAAAGCGTCCTTTGCGCAACAATTCCGGCGGCAACTGCTGCACGTCGTTGGCGGTGGCCACCACAAACACCGGCGAGGTTTTCTCGGCCATCCAGGTCAACAGCGTCGCCAAGACCCGGGCGCTGGTGCCCCCATCGCCTTGACCCCGGGCGCCGGCAAACGCTTTGTCGATTTCGTCGATCCAGAGTACGCAGGGGGCCAGGGCCTCGGCCAATTGAATGGCTTGCCGGGTGCGGCCTTCGCTTTCCCCCACCAAACCGCCAAACAACCGCCCCGCATCCAACCGCAACAACGGCAGGTGCCAGCGATGGGCGATCGCCTTGGCGGTCAAGGATTTGCCGGTGCCTTGAATGCCGGCCAACAACAACCCTTTGGGATAGGGCAACCCATACTGCCGCGCCTTTTCGGCAAACCCCTGCCCCCGCCGCAACAACCATTCCTTGAGGTTGTCCAAACCGCCAATGTCGTCCATTTCCGTGGTGGCCGGAAAGAAGTCCAAAATTTGGGTTTGACGCAGGGTTTCCCGTTTTTCCGCCAACAGGGCTTCGATATCGTCGGCGTTGAGTTCGCCGCGCTCGGCCAAACCCCTCGCCATCACCCGCCGCACCCGATCCAACGACAACCCTTGGGCGGCCCGGGTCAGCTCTACCTGCAACGCCGCCGGCAACGTCGGGGCCAACCGCGCCATTTCCTGCTGAATTTCCGCCGCCGTGGGCAAGGGAAACGTCAACAGCGAGATCATTTCCCGGAGGGACGGCGGCACTTGGAGGTCGGGCCCGAGCAAAATCAGGTTTTGGGGTTCGCTTTGCAAGCGCCGGTACAAATTTTTCAGTTTGCGGGCGATCGCCAAATCTTCCCAAAAGCGATCGAAATCCCGCAGGATGAACACCGCGCCTTGGGGAACTTTGTCGATCAACTCCAGGGCTTGCAATGGGTTGCGTTTGGCAAAGCCGCTGTCGGTGGGGTTGGCTTGGTAGCCTTCGACAAAATCCCACAGGTAAACCGCCCGCCCCAACTCCTTGGCCACCGTGGCGATCGCCTGTTCCGCCCGTTCTTCTTCGAGGGCCAGCAACCCGAGAATGGGGTACCGGGCCCGCAACACCAACCGCAGTTCCGCTGCAAACATCTGGCGTAACTTTTGAGGGGCAGTGGGTATTATATGCTGGCGCCCAAGCGATGTAGGAAAGGAATCCACGACCATGAAGACGGTGAAGCTCAACCTTCAAGAGGAAGCAGCCCGGCAGAAGCTCCGTCAAATCGCCGTCGGCTTTTTAACCGATCGCTTGGAGGCGATCGCCCCGGAACGCACCCGGTTTCAATTCGATCGCCAAACCCTGTCGCTGACGGTGTATGCCTTGGAGGGCACCACCCCCGACCAATTGGCGGCGATCGCAGAGGCCCTGCAGGATTTTCTGACCCGGCTGCCGTTGGTGGGAGTTCGGGGCATTGAATTGGAGTTTTTGGCCAGCGACGAAGTGACGGTGTTGGGTCAGCGGGAATTTGCCGTGGCCTACGAGGCACCGGTGGCGGCGATCGCCCGACCTGCCCGCTCCGGCCAAACCGCCCGGCGACGGGGCTCCTACCCTGGCAGCGCCCTGGTGGCCCAAGCCCGGCATTGGCTGAGCCGTCCCGAAACCTGGCAACAGGCGGGCCGACTGGGCACCCGGACGGTGCGCGATCCCCGGGGGGCCCTGGTGCAAACCGGACAGTTTCTTCAGGTAAAATTCGGCGAAACCCTGGATTGGATCGATACGTTTCCCTGGGCCGATCGCTACCAACAACTGTTGGCCGACCAACGGCGGCGGCACCGACGCCATTTTGCCAAAGCCTTGGTGGAAGATTTGTTGGTGTTTTTGGTGGCGGCCCTGTTCCTGCTGAGCGGTATCCAGGCGATTTCGCTGAATCCGATTCAGGCGTCCCGGCTGCCCGCCGGCAACCACGATACGATCCTGAGCAGCCAACGCTATCGCTGCGCCTTTTTGCCGGGGGTCAACAAAACCAATTACCTGTGTTTGTCCCAGGGCATGGGTTACCGACAAGTGAGCGGCATTTTGGGCGGAGAAGGCCAGCCGATGGTGGCCCCCACGGCGGTACGCCCCCTCGCCGATTTTGCCCGCCCCCAAGCCCAAGCTGCCCCCGAACCGCGCAAACAACAACCGGTGGTGGTGAGTTGGAGCCAAGGCAGCCTGACCATCAATGCCACCTTTGCTGGCGATCGCCTGATCCGCAAAGCTTACCGGGAGTCCTAACCTGGCCTATGTGGTGGGGTTGACCGGGGGACTGGCCTCCGGCAAAAGCACCGTGGCCCGCCACCTGCGCGATCGCCACGGTTTGCCCGTGCTGGATGCCGATCGCCTGGCCGCGGAAGGGTTGAGCCAACAGGCGCCTTTGGTGCAGCAACGTTATGGCCCCAAGGTCGTTGCCCCCGATGGCACCCTC
>JAAUUG010000319.1 GCA_012031195.1 Oscillatoriales cyanobacterium SM2_1_8 | reverse complement strand
CCGGATCGTCCCATACCGCCTGCCAAGCCCGGCCCGCTCCCGATCGTCCCCCGCCAGGTAGCCCCGCTGGGCCCCCACGTTGGCCGCCAGGGCCCAGGTGTACCCCCGCTCGACCCAAATTTGCTGCCCGGTACCGATTTTTCCAGCATCACCGGACTGCTGGGGGCCACCACCGCCAGGCGATCGCCCGGTTGCAAAGGCTTTGGAAAACGCCACACCGGAAAGTTTCGCCCTATAATGTGCCACGGTATTCTACGGGCAACCCGAACCATGGCCAATTCCAATACCAAAGCCGGCTTGCTGGTCGTAGGCGCTGCTGTTGCCGCCGTAGGCGGGGTTGGTGCCTACCTGTACTTCCAGCAACGGGGCGGGCTGCCCGTCGGAGTGCCGACCCCCCAACCCCCGGCCGCCGTCAAGTTTGTGCCTCAGCAGGCCTTTGCCGTCGCAACCATCGCCAACGATCCCGCCGTATGGCAGCAACTCGAACGGTTCCAATCCCCCGAACTCAAAAAACTGCTGACGACGGCCCGTGAAGATTTTCAAAAAGAAGCCCTCAGCAATTTGCCCTTTGATTGGGAGAAAGATGCCTCCCCCTGGGTCGGCGAAGCGACGATCGCCATCCTGCCGCCGGCCAGCCCCCAAGCGCAACGGCCCGATTCCTGGCAACCCGTTCAAAATGCCCCCGCCCTGCCGACGATGCGATGAAGGGAGACTTTTTGGCCGTGATCCAGGTGCGCGACCGGGCCGCCCATCAGAAGTTTACCGAAACCCTGGCGGCCTCTGCCAAAGTGAAAGCCGCCAGCGCCGAGTATCAGGGCATTCCCCTCCGCAGCTACCAACCATCCGGAGCGGGCCCGGCGCTGCAAACCGCCCTGGTCGAAGATTTTTACCTGGTGGCGGCCAACCAACCCACCCTGGAGCGGGCAATCGATGCATTCAAGGGCAAAGCGTCTTTGGCGGCAACGTTTCCCCCCAGCCAACTGACCCTGCGATCGCCCCTGGCTCGGTTTTATGTTCCCGATGTGGCCGGCATGGTGGCGAGGGTGCAAGACCTCAGCCCCGAAACCATTCCCCCGCAGAGCCTGGCCCAGTTTCAACAAGTGAAATCGGTGGAATTTGGGCTGGGGGTAGACGCCGATGGCCTGCGCGCCCAAGGAATCACGGTCTACGACCCCGCCAAGTTTTCCTATGCGGGCAGCCCCGCCGGCAACGTCATGGTGTCGTTGTTTCCCAGCGAAACCCTTTTCTTGATCTCCGGCAGCGACCTCAACGCCCGTTGGCAAGCTTTCTTGAAACAAGCCAGCGGCACCCCCGACCTCACCAAGGCGATCGACGAAGTGCGGCAAAACCTGAAGCAATCGCCCCTCCAACTCGACCTCGATCAAGACGTGTTTGGGTGGATGAACGGGGAATTTGCCTTCGGGGCGATCGCCAGCGAAAAGGGTTTGTTGTCCAATGTCGGGGCGGCCCGGCCCTGATGATCCAGACCCGCGATCGGGCCAAAGCCGAAGCCACCATCGCCAAACTGGATACCTTTGCCAAAAACAACGGGGCCACAGTCAAGACGAAAGAGGTGGGCGGTCAAAAAATTACCGAATGGTCGCCACCGGGGGCCCCGATTCCCGTTGTCAGCCACGGCTGGATTCAAAACGACACTTGGTTCGTCACGGCCGAACCCCTGGCCGAAACGTTGGCGAAAAAGCCCAGCAATCCCTTGGGCAGCAGCGCCACGTTCAAAGCGCTGACCGGCCCCCTGGGCAAAGCCGATGGCGGTTACTTTTTTGTGGACATGCCCAAAGCTTGGGGTCTGCTCTCGAAAAGCATGGGCGCCAACGTCCCTGCCCAAGACCGGGCCCAACTGGAGACCGTGATCGGCAGCATTCGGGGGGTTGCGGCGACCGCTTCCCAGCCGGCCAAACACATCAACCGGATTGAGGTGTTGCTGGCCCTGCAGACCGCCCCCAAACCCTAAACGAGTTCCGGCCGGGCCGCCAAGTTAAACTAGCAAAACCCCCAGGAGCATCGCCCATGGTTGCCGCTATCCCGTTGGTACCCACCGTTTCCTTTGAGCAGTTCATCCAAGACAAGCCCGAAGACAAGCTTTACGAGCTACATCAAGGAGTCGTTTACGAAATGCCGCAGCCGGTTGGTCAACATGAAGATGTAGCCAGTTTTTTAATCGAGCAGCTGACGTTGGCTTACACCCAGCGCCGACTGCCCTATCGAATCCCCAAAACCGTGTTGGTACGATCTGCCGATGGGCAATCTTCCTACTTGCCAGACGTTCTGGTGCTGAATCGCGACCACCTGGCCCAAGAACCCCTCTGGGAGAAGGCTTCGACGGTCACCCGAGGCGATTCCATCCCCCTGGTGGTGGAAATTGTCAACAGCAATTGGCGGGTGGATTACTTCACCAAAGCCAAAGATTACGAGGAAATTGGCATTCCGGAGTATTGGATCGTCGATTATGCGGGGTTGGGGGGCCGCGCTTCATTGGCGACGACAAACCGCCGACCGTCTCGGTGCATCGCTTGGTGGAAGGAGAATACCAGGTGGCGTTGTTCCGGGGGGACGATCGCCTGGTGTCGCCGGCATTTCCTGAGTGGGCGGTGACGGCCCAACAGATTTTTCAGGCGGGCCAGGGATAGCGGCCGGGGAACACCGGTGCCATAATGGGCAAGATGAGTCAACGAGGATGTATGGCAGAACCCAAAGGATTTGGCTTCGGCTTGGGCAAAATGAAAGAGGCTTTCCAAAAAGCCAAAGAAATCCAAGAGGGGGCCAAAGCACTGCAGGCCGAATTGGATGAAATGCGCTTGGTAGGGGAAGCCGGCGGCGGTTTGGTGAAGGTGACCCTCAGCGGCAACCAACAACCCCATGGCGTGGAAATTGCCCCAGACGCGATCGCCCAAGGGCCAGAAGTGCTGGAAGATTTGGTGCTCACGGCCATGAAGAACGCCTATGACCTGTCCACCACCACCATGCGCGATCGGATGGAAGAACTCACCGGCGGCATCGGACTCCCCGGCGGTCTCTAGTTATAGCTGCAAATAACTTGGTTAGGACGGGGTGCAGGGGTGAAACCCCTGCTGCGCAGCCC
>JAAUUG010000318.1 GCA_012031195.1 Oscillatoriales cyanobacterium SM2_1_8 | reverse complement strand
GACTCGTCCGAGGTTTTGCTCCCATCGTCACGCCTAAAATTCGTTATAAAGTAAAGTAGGTTCCGCTCTCAGGTAAAACTGGCTGGTCTGGAAGCTTCCAGCGGCTAGGAGCCAACTTTTATCGCACTGGCTACTGGCTGGTAATTGGTTATCTGCACAACGCAATCCATCATGGCATCCTCTTCTTCCATTGCTGTCAGAGAACTTCCTCTGTTTCCTCTTCCAGAGGTCGTGCTATTTCCCGGACGGCCCTTGCCCCTTCACATTTTTGAGTTTCGCTACCGCATTATGATGAATACCATTTTGGAAAACGACCGCCGTTTTGGGGTTTTGCGGGTCGATCCCCTCAGTGGTGAAACAGCTTCTGTGGGCTGCTGTGCCGAAATTGTGCGCCATCAACGCCTGCCTGACGATCGCCTGAAAATGCTGACCCTGGGACAGCAACGGTTTCGCCTGTTGGAGTATGTGCGGGAGAAGCCCTATCGCGTCGGTTTGGTGGAATGGTTGGAAGACCGCCCGCCCCAGCAGGATTTGCGATCGCTGGCCCAGGAGGTGAAGCAGTTGCTCCAAGATGTCGTCCATTTATCGGGCAAGTTGATCTCCCAAAAAATTGAACTGCCGGAAGACTTGCCGGAGTTGCCCGTGGAGCTGTCTTACTGGATCGCGAGCAACCTTTACGACGCCGCCGCCGAACAGCAGGGACTCCTGGAAATGGAGGAGACGGCTGAGCGCTTGCAGCGGGAAATTGAGATTTTGGCTTCGACCCGCAGCCACCTGGCAGCCCGCACCGCTCTCAAAGATGCCTTTACGAATAGCTAGCTTGCTAGAGAAGCAGGTGAGATTCGGCGTTAGGGGTCGAGATGAAGGGGTAAAACCCGATAATTACCCAAGATTTTGAGTTTTTGGGTGTGGGTAGCTAGCTCAGTCAGGGCCGCTTGGGTGGCAGCTCCTTGCAAACTGCCTTCTAATTCCACAAAAAAGAGATATTCTCCCAAGGAGCGCCTGGCCGGTCGGGACTCAATACGAGTGAGGTTGATCTGGCGCTGGGCGAAGGATTGCAGGGGGGTTTACCAAGCTGCCGGGGCGATTGGCGGGCACGTCAAAGGCCAAAGACAGGTGTGTGCCATCGGTGCTAGCTTCTGCTCCCAAGACCCAGAAGCGGGTGCAGTTATCAGCATAGTCGTTGATTGACGAGGCTAAAATCGGTAAATTATAAAGCTGGGCGGCTCTGGGGGCGGCGATCGCAGCGGCATTGGGGCCGTCTAGATGTTGCAGGGCTTCGGTGGTGGAATTGCTGGGAACCAATAGGGCGTCAGGTAAATGGGTTTCTAACCAAAGTTGGCATTGAGCGAGGGCCTGGGGATGGGAATGCACGGCTTGGATTTGGCTCCGGTCTTGCCCCACCAAGGCGTGGCGAATTGGCAATTCCAAGGCGGCTTGGATTTGGAGGTGGGGCATTTCCCAAAGGGTGTCGAGGGTGAGGGTCACGCTTCCTTGCAGGGCATTTTCCACGGGCACGATCGCCCAGGTGTGTTCTTCGGCGGCGGCCTGCAGGGCTAGGGGAATGGTGGGATGGGCGATCGCTTCCACTGGAGTGGCGAGCTGGGCTTGGTAACACCGGGCGGCCAGTTCGGAGTAGGTGCCGGCGGGGCCCAAAAATGCCAGGCGGGTGACGGTCATAGCACGGGCAGGGCCACCCGGCGCGCGCCGGTGATGCGGTCATATACCTGCTCCAGGGCGGCAATGTTTTGGTGCAGGGTGTACCGTTCCAAGACCCGTTGCCGCGCTTTCATCCCCAACAGTTGGGCCATTTCCGGGTAGGTGGCCAACATCGGCAACAACGTGCGCAGTTGGGAAATTACGTCGTGGGGATCCAACACCAGACCGGCTCCGGCCAGGGCTTCGCCGTCGGCTCCCACATCGGTGGCCAGGCAAGCAAGGCCGCAGCCATCGCTTCCAACAACGACAACGATAGCCCTTCGACCAAGGACGGCAAAATGAAAACGTCGGCGGCCCGCAAAATTTCCAAACGCCGGGTCGGATCCCCCACAAATCCCAACCACAAAACATTGGGATCGCTGCTGTAGGCCAGTTTAGGGTGGCTTCGAGGGGGCCGCCCCCCATCAGGGCCAGCTTGCAGCCGGCGGGCATTTCGGCTTGATACCAGGCTTTGAGCAGGGCTTCTACGTTCTTTTCGGGGGCGAAGCGCCCTTGGTACACGAACAACATCCGCGCCGCGCATTCGGCTTTGAAGTCGGACGGCCCCGGTGCATAGCGATCGGGATCGACGCCGTTGGGAATGACTTCAATCCGGTTGGCGGGCACCCCCAGACGGTTCAAGAAGTCTTTTTGTTGTTCCGAAAAAATCACAATGCGATCGTATTCGGCCAAGGCTGGGGCGTACACCTGATAGGTAAATTGCTGGGTGCTGGCGGTGAGGTTGTGGCGTTTGGTGTCGCAGGGGGCATGGAAGGTGGCGACCAACGGCAACCCCAGTTCTTGGCAAATTTCCGGCAACAGAAAATCCAGGGGCGACAGCGGCAACGAGGCGTGCACCAGGTCGGGCTGCAATTGGCGGAGGGCATCGGTCAACCGTCGGTGGGCCCGCAACGAGGGGACGGTGTACATCGTCGAGCGGTACAAGTAGGGAAGGTGAATGGCTTCTTCTTCACCATCGGTTTCGCCCTGGCCGGCAAAGTGAAAAAAACTGATGCGGTGCTCTCGCTCGCTGAGGGCGTTGGTGATTTCTTGACCGTAAATGGCGTTGCCACAAACGGGTCTCTTTTTGCCCAACCACGCAATGTGCATCGATGGCTCACTCCTTACTAGGCTTCAGCATATCGCCTTTGCCCAAAAGTGCGCCCCCAAATTTTACGATGTGTTTACCGAACCGAGAGCCATCGCTCAGGTTTGGTTTGGGCTCGATGACCGAAAACCCACGACGGATCTTGGGTTCTCTCCTCACCCCAGGCCTCTCCCTCCTTCGGCAGTCTTCGACTTCGCTCAGCCCCCCCTCAGGAACCGGGGAGGGAGCCGCAAACCACCTTAACTCCCCTTCGCCCTGCTTGGGAGAAGGGGTTGGGGGATGAGGGAAAATCAAAAATCTAG
>JAAUUG010000025.1 GCA_012031195.1 Oscillatoriales cyanobacterium SM2_1_8 | reverse complement strand
GCCCAAGGCGATCCGCCCGGGCGCCCCTTCCCCCCCGCGCGACTGGTGATGTGGTAGGCATCGCAGGTGGTGCCGTAGCCCACCACCTCCCCGTAAATTTTCGCGTTGCGGGCCAGGGCATGGCCCAACTCCTCCAGGATCAAAATCCCTGCCCCTTCCCCCATCACAAACCCATCGCGATCGCGATCAAACGGCCGGGAAGCCTTGGTGGGTTCGGCGTTGCGACCCGTCAGCGCCCGGCAGGCATCAAACCCGGCAAAACTCAATTCGGTGATCGCCGCCTCGGTACCGCCGCAAATCATGGCTTTGGCATAACCGTTTTGCACCAGGCGAAACGCATCGCCGATCGCGTGGGAACCCGCCGCACAGGCCGTCACCGTGCAGCAATTGGGGCCCTTCGCCCCCACATGGATCGCCGTCATCCCCGCCGCCATGTTGGCAATCATCATCGGAATCATGAACGGACTGCAGCGATCCGGGCCCTTTTGCCGCAACACATCGTGTTGATCCTCCAGCACCTTCAGCCCGCCGATCCCCGTCCCAATCAGCACCCCAATGTCGGCCGCATTCTGTTCCGAAATTTTCAGATCGCCATCGGCCAACGCCTGCAGGCTCGCCGCCACCGCAAACTGCACAAACCGATCCATGCGCTTGGCATCTTTGGCCCCCACATAGGCCGTCGGCTCAAAATCCTGCACCTCCCCTGCAATCCGGCACTTGTGCCGAGAAGCATCAAACAACGTGATGGGGCCAATCCCACTCCGACCGGCCAGCAACCCCTGCCAGTAAGCCGACACCGAGGCCCCCAACGGCGTAATCGCCCCCAAGCCCGTTACCACCACCCGCGATCGCTGACCCATCCTGCACCCTTACCGCAATTTCGCTGCTTCTTTCAAAAACTGCTGCCGGGCCAGATGCCACCGTTCCGGCCATCCAGCCCCAGATTTACCCCAAGGTTGTGAGCGCGCTACACCGAAACCGAGCGCTTGTTGTCGATGTAAGCCACCGCATCGCCCACCGTGGCAATGTTCATCGAATCTTCATCGGGGATTTCGACGCCAAACTCTTCTTCCAAAGCCATCACCAATTCCACCGTATCCAGGGAATCCGCCGCCAGATCGTTTTGAAAATGCGCTTCCGGCTTGACTTTTTCTGCTTCCACATTAAGCTGCTTGACCACCACGTAGCGCACGCGGTCAAAGGTATCGTTGACGGGGGTATCGTTCATGAATCGTGATTCCGTAAAGTAACGAACAGAATTTGCGCTTTCCAATCATACCGAATCCGGTAACGGCGATCGCCCAACCCTGAAGAAAATCAAACGATTGTCCCTAGGGGAATGGGGCATCGGTACAATGCCCGCAGCACACCACCCCCACCGAGGGTTTATGGCACAGCTTTTGGAAAATCCGTTACGGGTTGGGTTGCAGCAAGAACGCACACCAGAGCCCCTCATTCTGGTTATTTTTGGCGCTTCCGGAGATTTAACCGCCCGCAAGCTGGTGCCGGCCATCTACCACCTCAAGCAAGAGCGCCGGCTTCCCCCCGAACTGACCATTGTGGGGGTGGCCCGCCGTCCCTGGAGCCACGATTATTTCCGGGCCCAGATGCGCGAAGGCATGGAGCAATATGCCGACGGCATCGGCGCCGAAGCCCTCTGGGAAGATTTTGCCAGCGGTTTGTTCTACTGCGCCTGCGACATCGACGACCCGACGGGCTACCAACACCTCAACGAACTGTTGTCCCAGTTGGATCGGGAACGGGGCACCCGCGGCAATCGGGTGTTTTATTTGGCGGTGGCTCCCAAATTCTTCCCCGAGGCGATCGCCCAGTTGGGGCAAGCGGGGATGATTGCCGATCCCACCAAAACCCGCTTGGTCATCGAAAAACCCTTTGGGCGCGATTTGTCGTCGGCCAAAGAACTCAATCGGGTGGTGCAACAACACTGTTCCGAGGCTCAGGTGTACCGGATCGATCACTACCTGGGCAAAGAAACCGTCCAAAACCTGCTGGTGTTGCGGTTTGCCAACGCCATTTTTGAGCCCCTGTGGAACCGGCAATTTGTGGATCATGTGCAGATTACGGTCGCCGAAACCGTGGGCGTAGAAGACCGGGCCGGCTACTACGAAACCTCCGGGGCCCTGCGGGACATGGTGCAAAACCACCTCATGCAACTGTTTTGCCTGACCGCCATGGAGCCCCCCAACGCCATGGATGCCGATGCCCTGCGCAACGAAAAAGTAAAAGTGATTCAAGCCACCCGGCTCGCCGACAGCAAAGACCTGTTGCGTTCCAGCATTCGCGCCCAATACGGCAACGGTTGGATGAAAGGCCAGCCTGTCCCCGGCTACCGCGAAGAACCCAACGTTCACCCGGAATCGATCGTGCCCACCTACGTCGCCATGAAATTCCTGGTGGACAACTGGCGGTGGCAAGGAGTGCCCTTCTATCTGCGCACCGGCAAACGGATGCCCAAAAAAGTCAGCGAAATCGCGATCCAATTTCGGTCGGTGCCCTACCTGTTGTTTCAATCCGCCGCCCAACAGGCCAACCCAAACATTTTGACCATGCGGCTGCAACCCAACGAAGGGATCGCCCTGCGGTTTGAAGTAAAAATGCCCGGCATCGAACTGCGATCGCGCACCGTAGAGATGGATTTTGGCTACGGCAAAGCCTTTGGGGTGGGCGGTTCCGATGCCTACGATCGCCTGTTGTTGGACTGCATGTTGGGGGATGCCACCCTGTTTACCCGGGGGGACGAAGTCGAAGCCGCCTGGAAAGTGGTCACGCCGGCCCTCACCGCCTGGGAACAACCGGCCAGCCCCCTGGTGGTGCCCCAATACGAAGCCGGGAGTTGGGCCCCCTCGCAGCCGAAGAACTGTTGATGCGAGACGGTCGCCAATGGCGACGCCTGTAAAGCACTTGTCAAAGGGTTCCATTCACCAAGCAGGACAAAACCATGGCAGAGACGAACTCGGTGCTTTCGTTGCAGAGTCCGAAAGACGTATCGGTAGCCGACGTCGAACAAGAACTAGCCAAAATTTGGCAAGCCTACGGGGAGAACGCCGCCGCCCGAGCCACCACCTTCAACCTGGTCATGTTTGAGCCCAGCAGCGCCCAAGGGCAGCGCCGGGTGTCGATCGATGCCGTTGCCTCCCAAAGCCCCTGCCGCGTCATTGATTTGGTGGTCGAAACCGGCGAAGATCAAGGCATATCGGCCCAAGTGGCCGCCTACTGTCCCCTCCAGAAAGCCCGCAGCGCCCTGATTTGTGGTGAATACATCACCTTGCGGGGCACCGCCGAAGCTTTTGAGCGGGTGCGGGGTTTGTTGCCGGAATTGCTGGCCCCAGAAATGCCCACCTTCCTGTGGTGGGGGGGCAGCCCCGACCCCAACATTCACTTGTTTCAGCGCTCCTTGGAATTGTCCGATCGCGTCATTTTTGATTCCACCGCCTTTGCCGACGAAGAAGCCGCCATGCTGTACCTGAAGGCGGAAATCGACAACGGGCGCATGGTGGCCGACCTGAACTGGCGGCGGTTGCAGCCATGGCAAGAACTGACGGCCCAAGCCTTCGACCCGCCCGATCGCCGCGCTGCCGTGTGGGACATTGACGGCATCACCATCGATTACGAAAAAGGCAACAGCGCCCAAGCCCTCATGTTTTTGGGGTGGATCGCCAGCCGGTTGGGATGGGAACCGGTTTCGCGCGAGCAGGAAGGGGGCGACTACAACCTGCAGCATCTCCGGTTTCACGGCCGGGACGGGCAAGAAATCAAAGCCGAACTGGCCGCCATTCCCCTTGCCGATCCAGGGGCCGTGGTGGGCGACCTGATTGGGCTGCGGCTGTCTTCCGCCAAAAGCAACACCGACGCTTGCAACATCTTCTGCTCCGAAGCCACGGGGTGCATGCGGATGGAAGCCTCCGGCGGCGCCCAAAGCTACCGCACCCACCAGGTGACTCCCCTCGCCGAACAGGCCGCCGATTCTTTGCTGCCCCAACAACTGCGGCGCTGGAGCCGGGAAAGCCTCTACGAAGAAAGTCTGGTGCTCACCGCCAAAATCCTGGGATTGTAATTGGGATTGTATAGCTGTTTTGCATGGCGACGAGACAAGACAAGTCGGGTCGCAGGGGCGAAGCCCCTACTGGTTCTATTAGACTTTCGTTGGGCAGGAAAAACCGTGTCAGTTTTAATTAAAATGACCATATAGCTGCAAACAGCTTGGTTGGGACGGGGTGCAGGGGTGAAATCCCTGACTGGGGGCAGCTCCCCTTTTTCTTCCCTTTTCCTGAACGGGACTGGCGCGAATCGAACGCGCGGCCTAGCGCTTAGGAGGCGCTCGCTCTATCCTACTGAGCTACAGCCCCAATTTCGTCGTCACTATACCACAATCCCTTGACAAGAGCCCCCCAAGCCGGTATATTTTAGGACTTATGCCTTCGCGATCGCACACAATTGGGGGTTCGAGCTTTGGCCAAGATGGGTGTGGCAGCTATTGCTTGGGACATCTGGAGAATCCGGAGCACCCAAGGCATCTGGAGTAGAACTGGAGATTTTCCCAAAGATATTAAAGGTATTGTTGGAAACGCCACGCCGAATACCCCAGAGCATACCAGAAACTGTGTTGGGGATGCGCGCCCAGGCGTCCAAAGCAACCCGCAGGCAGCAAAGGGTTCCGGGAATGTTTTGAGGGTTGATGTTTTGAAAGTTGGCGTTTTGAGGGACAGGGATTTGAAGACCCGGAGGGGTTTGGTCAACTTGAACGCCGCCGGTTTTATCCCCAAACAAGTCACCGAACAAGTTAAGGGACAAACCATCGAGCCGAGGCCAAAGGGCAGAACCAAACCGGTGCCGTTGCCGCGAGGGGATGGGAGTTCCTAATGATTTGGCCAGGTTTTTTTGTCAATATGAATTGAAATTTTGGGCTGTGGGTTTTTTGGGACAGAGGGTTTGGGGGCAGGGATTTTAGAGGTGGTAAAATGGGGAGCAAAGCCACCGGATCCGGTCAACAAGATCAGCAAAAAGATCGGCAAAAAAAGCCCGACCAAAAGCTGGGGATGGAGGTTTTCGATTGCCCATTTTATCTGTTCTATTTTATTTGTCCGGCATGGTGTCCCAGAAAATTCCTTTTCCCAATTCGGTCTCATAGTCTGGGCTCATGGTTGAGATGCCTGATTTAAGGCTTAAGGGATGTCCCAAGTTCAAGACCCAAGCTTAAACCTTGCCCAAACCGATGCAATTGATCAATGCAGTTATCGATGTGGTTATCGGTGCAGTTGGCAAATCGAGGGATGGGTGTCCCAGCACCCAAGACTTGATGAGTTTCGCAGAGTACCTCAGGAGGCTGTCTACCCATGCTTTGGCTCGCAGTGTTGGATTGCAGCATGAAACCAGGAAGGATGGGCAATACCCCAACAAACTTGCTTCAAGTCTGGTGGGGTGTTTGGTCTGGAATTTGGTCTGGCGGGGGCTAGTCTCTCCAGTCCGGAGCCTAGGTTCTCAGACGATTCCATGCGTCTTTGGTTTGTTTCCTTTTTGATCCCCGTTTTTATTTGCCCGTTTAACTTTGCCTGTTTAACTTTGTTCATCCTTTTTTCTAGTCATCTTTGCTAGCCACCTTTTCTAGCCATCCTTGCAGGATGTTCTCAAGTTTTTCTGACGTTTGCTTTTTCCCAAATTATCCCCGAAACCGTCCATGAGTCAGCTAACTTCTGCCGTTGCCAGCACCGTGACCAACCCTGTGACCAGCCCTGTGGCGAGTGCTGGGGTCAGTTTCATCGCCAGTGGTTATACTTTGCCCGATCTGGTCGAGATTCAGCGGGAAAGTTTCAAGTGGTTTTTGCGCGAAGGGCTGATCGAAGAGTTGGAGAGCTTTTCGCCGATTTCGGACTACACCGAGAAAATGGAATTGCATTTTCTGGCCAAGGACTACAAATTGCGGAGTCCGAAATACGACGTGGATGAAGCCAAGCGGCGGGATGCCACCTACGGCGTGCAAATGTATGTCCCCACCCGGTTGATCGACAAAGAGACCGGCAACATTCAGGAACAGGAAGTCTTTATCGGCGATTTGCCGTTGATGACCGATCGGGGCACTTTCATCATCAACGGCGCCGAGCGGGTCATTGTCAACCAGATTGTCCGGAGTCCGGGGGTTTACTTCAAGCAGGAAATTGATAAGAACGGTCGCCGTACCTACAGCGCCAACTTGATTCCGAACCGGGGGGCGTGGCTCAAGTTTGAGACGGACAAAAACGACATGGTGTGGGTGCGCATTGACAAAACCCGCAAATTGTCGGTGCAGGTGTTGTTGAAAGCGATGGGTTTGAGCGACACCGAGATTTTCGATGCGTTGCGGCACCCGGAATACCTGCAAAAGACGATCGAGAAAGAGGGGCAATTTACGGAAGAAGAAGCCCTGATGGAGTTGTATCGAAAGCTGCGGCCGGGGGAACCGCCGACGGTGGCCGGGGGGCAGCAGTTGTTGGATTCGCGGTTTTTCGATCCCAAGCGGTACGATGTGGGGCGGGTGGGGCGCTACAAACTCAACAAAAAGCTGCGCTTGAACACTCCGGATCATGTGCGGGTGTTGACCCCCGAAGACATTTTGAAGGTGGTGGACTACCTGATCAACCTCAAATTTGACATTGGTCAAATTGATGATATCGACCACTTGGGCAACCGTCGGGTGCGATCGGTGGGGGAATTGTTGCAAAACCAGGTGCGGGTTGGTTTGAACCGGTTGGAACGGATCATCCGCGAGCGCATGACCGTTTCCGAAGCGGAATCCCTAACCCCAGCATCGTTGGTGAATCCCAAGCCGCTGGTGGCCGCGATCAAAGAATTCTTTGGGTCAAGCCAGTTGTCGCAGTTTATGGATCAGACCAATCCTTTGGCGGAGCTGACCCACAAGCGGCGGTTGAGTGCTTTGGGGCCCGGTGGTCTGACCCGGGAGCGGGCGGGGTTTGCGGTGCGGGACATTCACCCCAGCCACTACGGGCGAATTTGCCCGATCGAAACGCCGGAGGGGCCCAACGCCGGGTTGATTGGTTCGTTGGCGACCCACGCGCGGGTGAACATCTATGGATTTATCGAAACGCCCTACCACGTCGTGGAAGATGGGGTGTTGCGGAAAGACCGGCCGCCGGTGTACATGACCGCCGACGAAGAAGACGAGTACCGGGTGGCGCCGGGGGATACCCCCGTGGATGCGAACGGGCGAATCACCGTGGATTTGGTATCGATTCGGTATCGTCAGGAGTTTGCTTTGGTGCCTCCCCAGGAGGTGGATCGGGTGCAGGTGTCGCCGGTGCAGATCATTTCGGTCGCCACATCTTTGATTCCTTTCTTGGAACACGACGATGCCAACCGGGCGTTGATGGGGTCGAACATGCAGCGGCAGGCGGTGCCGTTGTTGCGGCCCGAGCGGCCGTTGGTGGGCACCGGTTTGGACCGCAGGCCGCACGGGATTCGGGCATGGTGGTGGTCTCCCGCACCGATGGCGAAGTGACCTACGTTTCCTCGGAGGAAATTCGAGTGAAGTCCGACGACGGCTCGGAAATGCGGTACTACCTCCAGAAGTATCAGCGATCCAACCAGGATACCTGTCTCAATCAGCGGCCGTTGGTCTGGGCGGGCGATCGCGTGCTGACGGGGCAGGTGTTGGCGGACGGTTCGGCCACCGAGGGTGGGGAACTGGCGTTGGGGCAAAACATCACGGTGATTTACATGCCGTGGGAGGGCTACAACTACGAAGATGCGATCTTGATCAACGAGCGGCTGGTGCAAGAAGACTTGTACACCTCCATTCACATCGAAAAATTCGAGATTGAGGCACGGCAGACCAAATTGGGCCCCGAAGAAATCACGCGGGAAATTCCCAACGTCAGCGAAGATTCCCTGCGGCAATTGGATGACCAAGGGATCATTCGGATTGGGGCGTGGGTGACCTCCGGCGATATTTTGGTGGGCAAGGTAACGCCGAAGGGGGAATCGGATCAGCCGCCGGAAGAGAAATTGTTGCGGGCGATTTTTGGCGAGAAGGCACGGGACGTACGGGACAACTCGTTGCGGGTGCCCAACGGGGAGAAGGGTCGGGTCGTCGATGTCCGGGAATTTACGCGGGAAAAAGGGGACGAGTTGCCGCCCGGAGCCAACATGGTGGTGCGGGTTTACGTGGCCCAGAAGCGGAAAATCCAAGTTGGGGACAAGATGGCGGGTCGCCACGGCAACAAGGGGATCATTTCGCGAATTTTGCCGAAGGAAGACATGCCCTTTTTGGCCGACGGCACGCCGGTGGACATTGTGTTGAATCCGCTGGGGGTGCCTTCGCGGATGAACGTGGGGCAAATTTTCGAGTGTTTGTTGGGCTGGGCGGCCCATCACCGGGATGTGCGCTTCAAGATTGTGCCTTTTGACGAAATGCACGGGGCCGAGATGTCGCGGCAGACGATCGATGCGGAGCTGGAAAAAGCCCGCCGGGAGACGGGGGAGAACTGGATGTTTACGCCAGAGCATCCTGGAAAGTTGGTGGTGTACGACGGGCGGACGGGGGAGCCGTTCGATCAGCCGGTGACGGTGGGCAAAGCCTATATGTTGAAGCTGGTGCACTTGGTGGACGACAAGATTCACGCCCGTTCCACTGGGCCTTACTCTTTGGTGACCCAGCAGCCGTTGGGGGGGGAAAGCGCAGCAGGGGGGGCAGCGGTTTGGGGAAATGGAAGTGTGGGCGTTGGAGGCCTACGGGGCCGCCTACATTTTGCAGGAGTTGCTGACCGTCAAATCCGACGACATGACCGGTCGCAACGAGGCGCTGAATGCGATCGTGAAGGGCCATGCCATTCCGCGGCCGGGCACCCCCGAATCCTTCAAGGTGTTGGTGCGGGAATTGCAGTCGCTGGGGTTGGATGTGTCGGTACACAAACTTTCTGACGACGGCAGCAATCAAGATACGGAGGTGGATTTGATGGTGGATACGGGGCCCCGTCGCACGCCGCCACGGCCGATTGTTTATGAGTCCTACAGCAGCAGTTTTGACGATGACGATGACTAACGCTGGGGCCGCGGGCGTTTGAAGCCGGGGATGGCGTCCGATCAAAGTTCAAGATTCACCGACAAAGATTTTGGGGACAGGAGCGGTTCATGAGCAGAGTTGAGCAGCGTTTTGACTACGTGAAGATTGGGTTGGCATCGCCCGATCGCATTCGGCAGTGGGGGGAACGCACGTTGCCCAACGGCAGTGTGGTGGGAGAAGTCACGAAGCCGGAGACCATCAACTACCGGACGCTGAAGCCGGAGATGGATGGGTTGTTTTGCGAACGGATTTTTGGCCCCGCCAAGGATTGGGAGTGCCATTGCGGCAAGTACAAGCGGGTGCGGCACCGGGGCATTGTCTGCGAGCGGTGTGGGGTAGAAGTCACCGAATCGCGGGTGCGGCGCCATCGCATGGGCTACATCAAATTGGCGGCGCCGGTGACCCACGTTTGGTACCTGAAGGGCATTCCTAGCTACATGGCGATTTTGTTGGACATGCCGTTGCGGGATGTGGAGCAGGTGGTTTACTTCAATGCCTACGTGGTGTTGAATCCGGGCAACAAGGAAGACCTCAGTTACAAACAACTGCTGACGGAAGACCAGTGGTTGGAGCTGGAAGACCAAATTTACGCCGAAGATTCCACGATCGAAGGGGTTGAGGTGGGGATTGGGGCGGAAGCCATTTCCCAGTTGTTGGAAAACATCAACCTTGAGGCCGAAGCGGAGCAACTGCGGGAAGAGATCGATCGCTCGAAGGGGCAAAAGCGGGCGAAGCTGATCAAGCGGCTGCGGGTGGTGGACAATTTTGTGGCGACGGGTTCGCGGCCGGAGTGGATGGTGTTGACGGCGGTGCCGGTGATTCCGCCGGATTTGCGGCCGATGGTGCAGTTGGACGGGGGGCGATTTGCCACCAGCGATCTGAACGACTTGTACCGGCGGGTGATCAACCGCAACAACCGGTTGGCGCGGTTGCAGGAAATTTTGGCTCCGGAAATCATTGTCCGCAACGAGAAGCGGATGTTGCAAGAAGCCGTGGATGCGCTGATCGACAACGGTCGGCGGGGGCGGACGGTGGTGGGGGCCAACAACCGTCCCCTCAAATCTTTGTCGGACATCATTGAAGGGAAGCAGGGGCGGTTCCGGCAAAACCTGTTGGGCAAACGGGTGGACTACTCCGGGCGATCGGTGATTGTGGTGGGGCCCAACCTGAAAATTCATCAGTGCGGGTTGCCCAAGGAAATGGCGATCGAGTTGTTCCAACCCTTTGTGATTCACAAATTGATTGAGTCCAATGTGGTGAACAACATCAAGGCCGCCAAGAAAGCGATCCAACGCAACGACCCAATTATTTGGGAGGTGTTGGAGCAGGTGATTCGATCGCACCCGGTGATGTTGAACCGGGCGCCGACGTTGCACCGATTGGGGATTCAAGCTTTTGAGCCGATTTTGGTGGAAGGGCGGGCCATTCAATTGCACCCGCTGGTATGCCCGGCCTTCAACGCGGACTTTGACGGCGACCAGATGGCGGTACACGTGCCCCTATCCTTGGAGGCCCAGGCGGAAGCGCGGATGTTGATGTTGGCTTCCAACAACATTATGTCGCCGGCGACGGGACGGCCGATTGTGGCGCCTAGCCAAGACATGGTGTTGGGTTGCTATTACCTGACGGTGGAAAACCCGAAGTGCAAACAGGAGCCGCTGAATCGCTTTTTCCCAACCTTTGACGATGCGATGGTGGCCTACGAGCGGCGGGAGGTGTCGTTGCACTCGCCGGTGTGGGTGCGGTTTGATGGTGAGGTAGAGTTTGAGGAAGACGAAACGCCGCCGTTGGTGATGGGATCGGAGGTGGTGCGTATCCCCGTTGGCCCAGGAGCCGTTGGTACAAGCCGGGGAAATTGTGGTGCCGGGACGGCTGCTGGCGGTCGGTCAACCCACGGCCCAAGCCGGGCAAATCGGCCGCGTTATCTTTACGGAAGAAGAGCGCACGGTGATTTTGCGGGTGGCGCGGCCCCTCGGTGAAGTGGACTGGGAATCGCTGTGGCAGGGGGAGGCGATCGCCTCGGTGTCGAAGTTAACCCTGGGCCAGAAGTCTGGTCAGCCCCTGCGGCTGCAACGGTGCGATCGGGAGGGCAAAGCGTTGTTGCAATACATTCTCACCACCCCCGGGCGGGTCATTTTCAACCACACCATTCATCAAGCCTTGACCCGTTAGGGTTGGGAGCAGCATTGCGGTCATTCACATTCGCCAAAACAGCAATTTTGAGGTAGGGGCACCATGGCAGACAACGGCAATCAGGGCAAGGAAGTGAAGCCGGCATTTATCAATCGGACGGTGGGGAAGGGGGAGCTCAAAAAGCGAATCGCTTGGGCTTTCACCAACTGCGGCACCACCCGTACGGCGCAGATGGCGGATCAACTGAAGACTTTGGGCTTCCGGTATGCGACGCAGGCGGGGGTTTCGATCAGTGTTGAAGATTTGCAGGTGCCCCCGGAGAAACGGGAGTTGTTGGAAACCGCCGAAAAGGAAATCGAAGCGACGGAGACCCGGTTTGTGCGCGGGGAAATCACCGAGGTGGAGCGGTTCCAAAAGGTGATTGATACGTGGCACCTCACCAACGAGCGCCTCAAAAACCAGGTGTTGGCGAATTTTCGGGAAAACAATCCCTTGAATTCGGTGTACATGATGGCCAATTCGGGAGCCCGGGGGAACGTATCGCAGGTGCGGCAGTTGGTGGGGATGCGGGGGTTGATGGCCGATCCGCAGGGGGAAATCATCGACCAGCCGATCAAGACCAATTTCCGGGAAGGGCTGACGGTGACGGAATACATCATTTCGTCCTACGGGGCGCGCAAGGGGTTGGTGGATACGGCCCTGCGTACCGCCGATTCGGGATACCTCACCCGCCGTTTGGTGGACGTGTCCCAGGATGTGATTGTGCGGGAAAACGACTGCGGTACGGAACGGGGCATTTTGCTGCGGGCCATGCGGGACGGCGATCGCACCACGATCAAGTTGTCGGATCGTCTGTTTGGGCGGTTGGCGGCGGAGGCCATTTTGGATCCCCGCGCCGAGCCGGTGGAAATTCCGCTGTCGGCCCTGGTGGACAGCAACGCCTACGCCCCCATCGAAGATGTGGTGTGTCCGAAGACCGGTGAGGTGCTGCGGCAGAAACACCAGACAATTTACCTGGAACGGCAGACGGATGGCGATCGCGAGCGGGAGGCCAAGCTGGCGGAACTGGTGCGGGAGGGCGATCGCCCGATTCGGGCCCGCAAAGTGTTGGTGGCGCGCAATCAACCGATGGACGATATCCTGTCGAAGTTGGTGGACAAAGCGGGGGTCGAGGAAGTGCGGGTGCGTTCGGCCCTCACTTGCGAATCGAACCGATCGGTGTGCCAGACCTGCTACGGGTGGAGTTTGGCCCACGGCAGCATGGTGGACATTGGGGAAGCCGTCGGCATCATTGCGGCGCAGTCCATTGGGGAACCGGGCACTCAACTCACCATGCGGACGTTTCACACGGGGGGGGTGTTCACCGGAGAAGTCGCCGAGCAGGTACGGGCTCCCTTTGCCGGCACCCTCAAGGTGAAGAAGACCCGGTTGCGATCGCACCGCACCCGCCACGGGGAAGATGCTTTCATTGTGGAAGCCAACAGCGAAATGACTTTGGAAGGGGAAAACGGTCAGAAAGAAGTGTTTGCGTTGCCCCAGGGCACCGTGCTGATGGTGGAACATGGCAGCAAAGTGGCGGCCAAGCAAATGTTGGCCGAGGTGGCCAGCAGCCGGGCGGCCCGCAAAACCACGGAGAAAGCCACCAAAGAATTGATTGCCGACATTGCCGGGGAGTCGGTGTTTGAAGACCTGTTGCCGGAGGAGCGGAAAGACCGTCAGGGCAACACCAGTTATATTGCCACCCGCAACGGTCGGATTTGGGTGATGGCGGCGGAGGTGTACAACCTGCTGCCGGGGGCGGAAGCGGTGGTGCGCAATGGAGATCGGGTGAATGCCGGCGACATCATTGCCGAGAACCGTTTGATCAGCGAACACGGGGGCATTGTGCGGCTTCACCCCGAAGATCACCACCACAACCGGGAAGTGGAGATTATCACCGCCTCGGTGGTGTTGGATCGCACCCGGGTGATCGAAGAAAGCCATCAGGGCCGGGAGCACTACATCTTGGAAACGGGTCAGGGGCAGCGGTTTTCTTTGAAAGCAACCCCTGGCACCAAGGTGATCAACAACCAGGTGGTGGCCGAACTCATTGATTCGACCTACCACACCAAAACCGGCGGGATTGTGAAGTATGCCGGCGATTTGGATGTGTCGAAGCGGGGCAAAGCCAAGCAGGGCTATGAGGTGGTGAAGGGGGGCACCCTTTTGTGGGTTCCCGAAGAGGTGCATGAGGTGAACAAAGACAGTTCTTTGCTGATGGTGGAGAACGGTCAGTTTGTGGAAGCCGGTACCGAAGTGGTGAAGGACATTTTCTGCCACTGTGACGGCATTGTGGAGGTCACCGAAAAGAACGACATTTTGCGAGAACTCACGGTGAAGCCGGGGGAATTGCACCTGATCGACGATCCAGATTGGGCGATGCAACGTCACGAAACCCTGGTGCCGCCGGGGACGGAGGTGGTGCCGGGGGTGACCTACAACGATCTGCGCTACCTGGAGTTTGTGGAGGGAACGGAAGGGCCGGCGCTGTTGGTTCGACCGGTGGAGGAATTCCAGATTCCGGATGAACCGATGGTGCCCAGTCAAGAGTCGTCGCAGCAAATTGGGCGATCGATCTGCCTGCGGGCGGTGCAACGGCTGCCCTACAAAGATGGGGAGCGGGTGAAGTCGATCGACGGGGTGGAGTTGCTGCGCACGCAACTTGGTTTTGGAAATTGATTCGGAAGCGGCGCAACTGGTGGCCGACATTGAGTTGGTGCCCGATGAAGACGGCGAAAATCAGCGGCTGCAGTTGGCCATTTTGGAATCTTTGACCATTCGGCAGGATGTGGGCAGCGAGGCCGTGCAAAGCAATGTGCGAACCCGCTTGTTGGTGGACGATGGGGGATGAGATTGGGCCGGGGGCGGTGGTCGCCCGTACCGAGATTCTGTGCCGTCAGAGCGGTGAAGTGCAAGGGATTCGCGAAGCGGGCGAGGCGGTGCGCCGCATTGCGTTGGTGACGGATGAAAACCGGTTGGTGGTGCCCTGTGGCAACCTCAATGTAGCGGTGGGAGATTTTGTGCGGGCGGGCGATCGCCTGGGCAAGAGCGGCAAAGAGGAAGTTTTGGCCAAGGATTCCGGCCGGGTTTTGACGATCGCCGAGGGGAATGTAGTGTTGCGGCGGGGTCGTCCCTACCTGGTGTCGCCGGGGGCGGTGATTCAAGTGGGCGATCGCGATCTGGTGCAGCGGGGGGACAGCCTGTCGTTGTTGGTGTTCGAGCGGGCCAAAACGGGGGACATCATTCAGGGGTTGCCCCGGATTGAGGAGTTGTTGGAGGGACGCAAACCCAAGGAAAAGTGCGTCTTGGCCCAAAAAGCCGGGGAGGTTCGCATTTCCTACCGGGAGGACGACAGCGTGAGCGTGTCGGTAATTGAGGAGGACGGCACCATCACCCCCTACGAAATTGGGGTGGGACAAAGCCTGTTGGTGTCGGACGGGCAGGTGGTGCACGGCGGAGAACCGCTGACGGATGGCCCGCGGGATCCCCACGAAATTCTGGACATTTACTTCCAGTTGTACCGTCTGGACCATGCGTCCCGGGGGGTGGCGCTGTTGGAGTTCTTGGATACCCTGGAAGCGGCGATCGAAGACCCGGTTTTGCTGCGCCTGCGGCAGTTTGTGACCACTTTGTCCGCCAACCTGTCGGCCCCCCAACGCTACCAAGAGGTGTTTACCTTCTTGAGCACCGATGGCGATGGCTTGCCCCTGCTGCGGGTGTTGGATTCTTTTGTGAACAAGGAAGCGGCCCTGCGCAGTTTGCAAAAAGTCCAGGAATTGTTGGTGGATGAAGTACAACGGGTGTATCAATCCCAGGGGGTGGACATCTCCGATAAGCACATCGAGGTAGTGGTCAAACAAATGACCTCGAAGGTGCGGATCGACGACGGTGGCGAAACCACCCGGTTGCCGGGCGAGTTGGTCGATCTGAATCAGGTGGACGACATCAACATTGCGATGGCGATTACCCGGGGGGTGCCGGCGGAATATACACCGGTGTTGATGGGGATCACCAAGGCCAGCTTGAACACCGACAGCTTTATTTCGGCCGCCAGTTTCCAGGAAACCACGCGGGTGCTGACCGAAGCGGCGATCGAAGGCAAGTCGGACTGGCTACGGGGACTCAAGGAAAACGTGATCATCGGGCGGTTGATTCCGGCGGGGACAGGCTTCAATGCCTACGACAACGCGATCGGCGATCCGGTGGTGGAAGATGACGACAGTGCTTTGCCCTACGACAACGATTGGATTCCTGCCCAAATGGTGCCGGATGTGGCAGCGCTGGAAGAAAACCCGACGCCTTTGCGCCCAGAAAGCCTCTACCGCCTCGACGAAGACGATGAGTTGCTGGACGATGTGAAAGCGGGGGCCATGCTGGAAGAAATGGACGAAGAGGACGATGGCGAGGTCGAAGAAGGGGAAGAAGACGAGTTCGAGTCTTAGAACTGTGGTTTAGCCCACAATGCAATGCATCGAATGTGGATGGTGGCAAGAAATGAAGCTGTGTTTTGGGCACAGGGTGTGGCAATACCATGCCACTGCTTGAGCTATAGACATGCGTTTTCTACCAAATGCCTCAGTTTGTACAAATACTTGTCATACTCACATCCTTGCTTGCGATTCTTTTTGGGCGGAATCACCGCCCCCATTCCCTTCCCCTGCGAGTACCCCAGAATCTAATTGGTATTGTAAGCACGGTCGGCTAGTACATGAGTGGCATTTATACCATCCATCAACTGGTAAGCCTGCTGGCAATCAGCACCGGCACCTTTTGTAATATAGATAAATAATTTGGTTAGGATAGGGTGCAGGGGTAAAACCCCTCACTAGGAGCTTCGGCGTGAGCGCTCAGCCGAACGGCGCGGCCCACACCCCCACTTTTTCTTTCGATGTCCGAACCCACCCGCATATAACTACATAGTCATTTTAGATGTGTTTGCGACGGTCTCGCCCTCACCCCCAACCCCTCCCTGGGAGAGGGGAGTAAATGCAGTCCGAACAACCACAATTGTGCCACTCTTAATTAAAATGACTATAAGAACTCTGGCCGGCGCACCATGGGTATTTACGGAGAGGTGTATCTTCTTGTTGAGATCCCTTTTGTGCGGCTCATACAGTCAATTTAATTAAGAATGATGCGGTTGTCTGCCAAAGTAAAAGACGAACCTAATTCCCAGTCTTACTATGTCCTAGAGGATGTCTCTAAAGAAAATGCGGTAGTGCTGAATGATAACGGTTATGAATGAAGAGAGGCATTGTAGTGATGCACAAAATACCAAATGGCTCCAATATGATTAATTAGATTCTTCGAAAATGACAAAGTTTTACGAACCAAGCGACCGACTCGCTGCCGTAAAGTGTTGTTGAATCTCTCAATATATAGTCATTTTAATTAAAATCGACACGTTTTTTTCTTGCCCAACAAACGTCTAATAGAACCAATACGGGGGCTTCGCCCCTGCGACCCGACCTGTCTTGTCTCATCGCTATGCAAAACAGCTATAACTGGTTTTTCCAGTGTCCTTGCCTATCGCTCGATGTCGCTTACTTGGTAGACCTGCTCATATGCTTCCCAGAAATCTGTATGGCAAACCGCGCACTGACGATAAATTGCTGGCAGGGATTGCCAAAGTCCCTTTGCGCCTTGTCGAGAACGATCCCCCACGAATACCCCAACTATCTCACGACTATCGGCATCAATCGCCAACCAAATCCATTGTTTGTTCTTTTTAGAGCCAACGAATGACCAAACTTCATCCAGTTGAATAGTTAACCGACCTTTTTTTTGAGGTGACTTCAACAACTTTGGGAATCTGGTAGAACTTTTGATTGACGTATAGTTGTAGCCATCGCTGAGACACTCCTGTGACACGCGCAATCGCGGCTAGAGCAAGACGTTCCAGCAACAGCTTATCAATCAACTGACGAGTTGCTTCATCAATCGGCTGTCGTGTAGCATTTTCTACAAACTGCCGTCCACAGTCTTGGCACCGGAATCGTGGTTTACCATAATGAGTGTGTCCGTATTTGATGATTTGAGTAGATTGGCATCTGGGGCAGTTCATGGATGCGCTCGGAAGGATTGAGATTTCTGGTTTACTAGCTTACCATTACTATTTAGCACTACCTGGTATTTTGTGCATCACTACAATGCCTCTCTTCATTCATAACCGCTATCATTCAGCACTACCATATTTGAAATGACTGTACTACAGCCGTAAACAGGTTGGTTAGGACGGGGTTTCATCCCTGAACCCACCCGAATACAGCTATAAAACCGTGGCACAATTGAGAGTGAAAATCATTTAGTGGCATAGAAAACCATGGGCAAAGGATGGTCGGCGATCGGGATCATGGGCTAGGTTTGTTCAGTAAGTGATCCTGCACCCGTTGCCGCCAGGCCAGTTCCGCCCCGCTTTCCCCCCATCCGGGGCCGCCGCCAAAAAAACGATACAATTCCTCCTTGGGTCGCCAAGGAAAAGTGGGGCTACGATCGCATTCTTGATACTCGCCCTCCC
>JAAUUG010000024.1 GCA_012031195.1 Oscillatoriales cyanobacterium SM2_1_8 | reverse complement strand
CCCAACCTGGGCTGGGTAAAAAGCCTAAACTCGTCGGGGTAAAAAACCCAACTTGACGGTTGCCCCCCGCGCCTAGCCTTGGGTTCTCCCTGCCACCGGGGGCGAGGGAGCCGCATTTTGGTCGGAGGTGGGGGGCCCTAGGCGGTGAGTTGGGCGATGAGGGCCTCCACCCGGGCTTTGACCTCGCCCCGGATCCGGCGGTAGGTTTCCAGCCCTTCCCCTTCCGGGTCGTCCAATTGCCAGTCTTCAAACACATCGCGGGTGACCCACTCCGGCGGCAAATTCACGCCACAGCCGCACAGGGAAATCACCGCATCGAAATCCTCCGGATTGAAGTCGGTCAAGACTTTGGAGGTTTGCTGGCCAATGTCAATCCCCACTTCTTGCATGGCTTCGACGGTGAGGGGATCGACGAAGCTGCTGCTCAGACCGGAGCTTTTGACTTCGATTTGACCCGCCCCCAGGGTTTTGGCAAACCCTTCCGCCATCTGCGATCGCCGCGAATTTTTCTTGCACACAAACATCACGCGCTTCATGGTTCTGCTCCTTGGTTTTGTGACGACGATTCGGTGGGAAAATCAAACCCGTTCCCCAGGTAGCGATAGACCACCAGGGCCAACTGGGCTCCTAAGATAGGAGCCAGCCAATACACCCAGTGGTGTTGCCAGAGACCGGCCGCCAGGGCCGGCCCCAACGAGCGGGCGGGGTTCATGCTGGCCCCGGTGATGGGCCCCATGGCACAGGCTTCGACGGCCACCGTCAGACCGATCGCCAAACCGCCCCAACCGGCCGGGGCCCGGCGATCGACCGCAGATCCATAAATCACCAACATCAAAATGAAGGTGAGGATGGTTTCCAGCAACAGGGCTTGAGCCCATTGGTCATTTTTGGGAAGGGTGGCCCCCTGGTTGCCAATGGCCCCCAACGCCGCCCGCAACAGCAACGACGCGAGGCAGGCCCCCAGGCATTGGGCCACCACGTACACGATCGCCCGTTCCCGGCGAATAAACCCGCCGCCCCAAAACGACAACGTTACCGCCGGGTTGAAGTGGGCACCGCTGAGGTGGCCCAGGGTGTAAATGAGCGCCGCCACCACCGCCCCAAACACCAGGCTGATTCCCAGGTGGGTCACCGCGCCGGCACTGAGGTCGTTGACCATGACGGCCCCCACCCCCGCAAACACCAGAATGAAGGTGCCCAAGCCCTCGGCCAGAATGGCCCGTACGGGCGTTTTGCCGAACGATCGCACGGTTTGTCATCCATCAATCAAACTTGATGAATTGTACCCTGTGGGGGAACCGGTCGCCCCATTCCCCCGGACGCCCGGACAACAAAAATCGCCGCCGCGGTAGCCAAATTCACAAATGCCCTGGGGGGGCCATGGTGCAATGGGGGGGGTTGGGAAGGAGAATCGGCGTGACCGCACCATCGACATTGACCACGACCCTGTTGGCGGCCAAACAAAGCCAAGAGCTTTCCTTTGCGGATCTGGCCGCCCGCCTGACCCGGGATGAGGTGTGGGTAGCCGCCTTGTTTTACGGTCAAGCCAGCGCTTCCCCGGAGGAGGCCGCCCAATTGGGGGAGCTTTTGGGATTGGCCCCAGCAACGGTGGCGGCGCTCATGGCGTGTCCCAGCAAGGGGTTGGGGCCCGTGGTGCCCACCGACCCGTTGATTTATCGTTTTTACGAGATTATGCAAGTTTACGGGTATCCCCTGAAGGCGGTGATCCACGAAAAGTTTGGCGACGGGATCATGAGCGCGATTGACTTCACCCTGACGGTGGCCAAGGTGGCAGACCCCAAGGGCGATCGGGTGCGGGTGACGATGGAAGGCAAGTTTTTGCCCTACAAAAAGTGGTGAGGATGCCCCAGGGCCACGATCGCATTTTGGCCGCCAAAGCCAAAGCTAAGGTTGAGGGCCACCGCGAGGGGGCCGGCGATCGCCGTTTGGGCATAGGGCTGATAAATCGGGTGTTGGGTGCCGGGGGACGGCGGGATCACCCCGTGGTGGAGGGCCAGGCTGGCCAGGGCGGCTTCGATCAGGGCGGTGGCCCCCAAAGCGTGACCGGTGGCCCCTTTGCTGGCCCACACCCAAGGGTTTTGGGGAAATTGGGCGGCAATCCAAGCGGCTTCCCGTTCGTCGTTGCGGCGGGTGCCGGTGCCATGGGCTTGAATCAGGGACACCTCGGCGGCGGCGATTTGGGCCCCGCGCAAACATTGTTGCAGGGCCAGGGAGATCGCGTCGCCGGCCGGGCGGGTGGGATGTACGGCATCGGCGGTGCCCCCCCAACCCAAGACTTGGGCATAGCCCCCCGATTTAGCCTCCAACACCAGGGCGGCGGCCCCCTCCGCCACCACCAGACCGTCCCGATCGCGATCGAAGGGGCGCAGTTGGGATTTGGCCAAGACCCCCCAATTGCTGAAACCCGGCCAAGGTTAGCGGCGAGATCGGAGCTTCGGCGGCCACCACCAGCACCCGGGGACAATGGGCCAACAGGAGGGTGCCTTGGCGATCGCCCAATTGCCGGTGGCGCAGGCATTGCTCAGGGCATGAACGGGCCCGCCCGTTCCCAATTCCCGGGCTAAGGTGCTGGCCAATTGACCGGGCCATAGTCGCCCAAAGGTCGAGAGGTCGGCCCCCGGTCGCCGTAAATTTTCGAGGTCGGCTTGGTAGGCTCGGCTGGAGCCCACCACCAACCCCCAATCCCCCAAGGGCACGCCGTACCCGGCATCCGCCAGCGCTTCGCGGGCCACCCGCAGGGCCAACTGCTCCACCCGCGGTCCCCCATCGGCCGGCAACGGTACCGCCACCGCCGGGGCGATCGCCAAGGCTGCCCCCGCCAACAGCCGTTCCCAGGTGGTGGGGCGATCGCCCCCCAAAACGGTCGCCAGGCCAATGCCCGTTACCGCAATCCCAGCCATTTATGGGTTTGCAAACTCAAGCGCCAGGGGGGATGGGCCTGCACATACTCAAAAACCTCGCCCCAAAGGTCTTGCCGGCTCCATTCCGGCTGCAAAAAGCGGGGGATGGGGGCAGGCACCCGCCGGGATTGATCCTCCGCCCAGGTCAAATCTTCGGGCTTGGCAATCACCACTTTTAGCTCGGACGCCTGCCCGTAAATGGCCGGCAGCGGCTCCCGAAACGGTTTGGGGGACAACGACACCCAATCGGGGTCGCCTTGGAGGGGGTGGGCCCCCGAAGTTTCCAGGTGCGATCGCAATCCCGCCGACCGCAACGCCGCCAGCAACGGCCGCAAATCGTGGAGGGTGGGTTCGCCGCCGGTGATCACCACAAAGGCGGGCCGGGCCGCCTGGGCTTGGGTCGCCAGTTCGGCCGCGGTCTGGACAGGATGAAGATTCTGGGGCCAGGAATGCTTGGTGTCGCACCAGGGGCACCCCACATCGCAGCCCCCCAACCGCACAAAAAAGGCGCTGCTGCCCGTCCAGTAGCCTTCGCCCTGCAGCGAATGAAAGGTTTCGACAACGGGGTAGGCGCTCACCGTTCCCCCCGAATTTTTGTGTACAACCGTTTGGGATCGCCGCTGTCGGTGACCCGACCCCGCTCCAACAAAATGGCCCCGTCGGCCTGCAACAACTCGTCCAACCGATGGGTCACCCACAACGCCGTTAGGGATTGTTCCCGCACCAATTGGGCGGTCATGGCCACCAAATCCCCCTGGTTTTCCCGATCGAGGAGGGCGGTCGGCTCGTCCAACAACAATACGCTGGCCCGACTGGCCAAAGCCCCGGCGATCGCCACCCGTTGCTTTTGCCCGCCGCTGAGGGCGTAGATGGGTCGCCGCTCCAACCCCGGCAGGTTTACCGCCGCCAAAGCCGTTGCCACCCGCGCCGCCGCTTCGTTCCGGGTCAACCCTTCCTCCACCAAGCCAAAGGCAATGTCGGCCCCGACCGTGGGCATCACCAACTGGCGATCGGGGTTTTGAAACACAAACCCCAGTTTGCCGGCGATGTGGGTGGTTCCCTGTTGGGGCACCAGCAACCCGCTTAAAATTTTCAACAGCGTGGACTTGCCGCTGCCGTTGGCCCCCAACAACATCCAAAACTGACCGGGGGGAATGCCGAAAGTACATCCTGTCAAAACCTGCTGCCCGTTGGGCCAGGCAAAGGATACCCCCTCAACGGCGATCGCCCCGGTGGCAACATCCATGGGGAGCCTTAGCGAATAAAGCCAGCACCCGAATTGGTGGTGGCGCTGGATTTTTCCAACATTTGCACCGCCAGAATTTCGCTGGTCACGATCGCCGAGTGTTTGCCTTCCATTTTTTCGCAGGTCAATTCCAGCACTGTCCGCTCGCCGGTTTGGATGTGGTTTTGCAGGTGCTGCACAACGGTGCGGTAGAGGTCTTCGGCGGCTTCGGCTTCTTTGCGATGCACGAAAACCGGTATGGGCGTGTGGCGCAAGGCGATTTCAATCGTAAACATGAAAACACATTGGGGTTACCCCTCTATGCTAACCCGTTCCGGTGCCAACCCGTTCCAGCCGGGGGGCGTTCTGCCTACTCGCCCAAAGTTTGCCACCGCAACCAAGATTCCCGCACTTCCAAATCATTGCGCGCCAACCGGGCGAACTCCAGGGCGGTTTCGTAGGCTAGGCGGGCCCGTTCCCGATCTTTCAAATCGTGTTGGTACAGGTCGCCCAAATCCCGTTGCCAGCGGGCTGCCGTGGCCAAGTCTTGGGTTTCCAGGGCAATGCCGGTGCGGTCTTGGTACAGTTCCGCCGCTCGCCAGAAATTGCCGGTTTCTCGATAGTTGGCAATCAGACCGGCCGCCGCCCCATCCCGCAGGTCGGAACGGTTGAGATGAATGGCCAACACCCGGGCAATGCCGTAGTCTGCCAAGGCAGCCCGGGTCTCGGTCTGGGCAGTCAGCGCTTCCCCCCGCAACAAACGGGTGTTCGCTTCCCCCAGGCGATCGCGCAACGGATACCGGAAGGGCAGCCCCGTGTTGTACCGGGCGATCGCCGCCGTGGTCTCGCCGCCTTTGGCGTGCATCTGCCCCTGTTGATCCAGGGCGACCGCCTGGGTGAGGTTGTGGGAATACCCCTTGCCCAAGGTTTGGGCCCGTTGGTTGGCCGTGGCAAACAGCTCCTGTTCCCCCGACATCAAGGCCGGCAGGGCAATGTGGTTCTCCGCGGCCATTTGGGCAATGGGTTCCCCCAAAGTGTTGCCGTAGGCCCGCAATTGCCGACCCGTATCCGCCAAATCGCTCAACCGTTGGGACTGCCCCTGAATTTCTGCCAAAACCCCCAACCCATAGGCGGCGGCTCGATCGTCCCGCAATTGCCGGTACAAGGCGATCGCCCGCTGCACCTGCGGGATCGCCGCCCGGGGTTCTCCCTGTTGGGCCAACCGGCGCCCCGTCCCCAACAACCGATCGGCGATCGCCCGTTGCGAGGGGTTGGCGGTCTCCACCGTCCGCGGTTTGGGGGGAGAGGTCATTTCCGCCCCCGTGGCGCCCGCCCCCGCCAACCAAGCCGTAGCTGCCCATACCATCCAAACTGTGCGCATGGCGATCGCTCCCTCGTGCGTCCTGGTTATACCGTTTGCCCCACGCCATCGTCTTGCCTTTTCCCGAAAATTTCCGGCATTTTTGCGGCAATACCCGACACCGAGTCCCGCCGGTTCGGGCTGGGCGTTCGGGTGTAGGATGGGAGCGCAATCCCGACCGCACAACGGCTATGCGTATTCTGGTGGTAGACGACCAAGAAGCAATCTTGGGAGGGACGGTAGGGCCCCTCAAACAGCAGTATCCCGATGCCGAAATCCTGACGGCGCAGAACGGCAACGGCGCCTTGGAGCGGGTCAATCGGGGCAACCTCGATTTGCTGATCATGGATTTGTCGATGCCGCAGGAGCCGGGGGGAACCGCTTCGACGGATGTGGGGGTGGCCACGATCCGGCAAATCATGGAAAAAACAAAGCCCTCAATATCGTGGTGCACAGCGTCGATCCCATGCCTTTGGTGCGGGTGCGGCCGGCGATCGACAGCCACGAAGGCGGGTTTACCGTGGTGGCCAAAGCCATGTCCCTGTCGGAGTTTTTGACCCGGGTGGATTGGGCGCTGCAAGGGTTGAACCACACCCCCCGCGAAATTCGGACGGGCATCGAAGTCCGGCAAGAATGGCTGGACGTGCTGCACCTGGCGTTCAACGAAGCCCTCACCGACAAGGCGATCGCCGATCGCATGAACGTCTCGGAGCGCACCGTGCGCAACTATTGGAGCAAAATGCAGGATGCCCTGGAGGTCTACCCCGAAAGCGGCAAAAACATTCGGGTGCAAACCGGCAAACGGGCCCGCGAAGAAGGGTTGATTGATTAACTCCCCCCTTTGCCAAAAATTTGGGCGATCGCCACGATTTGGGTTTGCAGGGTCGATGTTTCGTCGGCCCCTTGTTTTAGGGCCCATTCCAGGGTCAGCAGTTCCGCCAACGCCCGTTGCAACGATTCGGCGGCCACGTTTTTGATTTCGGCTTTGAGGAAGAACAGGCGCTTTGGGTTCCCCAATTCCGCAAACTCGGCGATCGCCCGCTCGTCCCGCTCGCCGGCTTCGAGGGCGGTTTTGACCAGCAACCACGTCCGAAATTGCCCCACCAACGCCGCACACAGCCGCAGGGGGGCTTCGTTGTTGGCCAACAAATCCTGCAGAATGCTGAGGGCGAGCCCGGTTTGTCCCGCCAAGAGGGCTGGGGTCAACTGCCGTACCGAGCGGCCCCCGAAAACACCAACCCCTGGACATCTGCCGCCGTCACCGGGCGCTCGCCCGCGTAGAGGTGCAGCTTGGCCAGCTCGGTCGCCATCCGCCGGAGGTCGCCGCCAATCGCCTCCACCAAGGCTTCCTGACGCCCCTCCCGTGAGTTGAACCCCCTCGGCCTTGGCCCGCCGAACCAACGCCGCCGCGATCGCGTCCGTATCCCAGGGCGGAATGGGCGAAAACTCCGAAACGGTGGCCCATTTTGCAGCAGCTTGACCGCCTTCAGCCGGCCGTCCGGTTTGGTTTTGGCGGTGAACAACAAATGGGAATTGGCCGGCAACTGCGGCAACGTCCGTTCCAACTCGGCCAACAGCGCTTCCCCACAACGTTGGCCCACTGGGACATCCGCCAACCAAGTCAGGCGATCGCCCATACCGAAAGGTGCAGTAGCCGCCAGATTAAGCCCCTCTATAATGCGTTCGTCTGAGGTTGCTGCCGCCTTAAAAAAATTGAACTCCAGCCAAGCAGCATCCACCCGAACCCGCAACGGCATTACGGCTTCCGCCAAACGGAAATCGTCCTCACCCCAGTAAAAATAAGCAGGCACGGCAAATCGGATAGCTTCGCGATATGAACTTTCTTGAATATGCCGCAATGTGTATGATCAAATCCAGTGTGGTGTGAAGAGCGAGGATAAATGAAGACGAGAGACCGGTACGGTGGTAGCAAAGTCAATCGCGGCTGCTCTCGCCTCCGCTGGCCCCAAAGCTGGTGGGCCCGCCTGCAAGCCACCTGTGCCGATTGGCAAAACCTCCTGCTCGGAACCGAAAACCCTGCTTGGCCCCACCCCTCGTACGATGGACAGCCCATACCTCAAGGGGCGGTATCGGTGGGCGACCCCATCGCCACCGCGCTCGAAGAAGAAATCCATCCCTTGATGGGGTTTGCCGTCACCTCTGAACCCTCGTCCAAAACCAGCCGCAAGATGGGGCCCAAAATTGAAGCCGGGGCCACCCACCGCCGCTTGAGCCGCGCCCCCAACCGGTTGGCTCCCGCCAAACCTGGCGATCGCTACACCTACAACCCTTACCGGCCGGTGGCGGCCCCCCTGTCCGGGAGCTGGCAAGGCAGCTACCGTCGCTACGGCAAACGCTGGTTTGACATTGCCTTTGCGCTGACTGCTTTGGTTTTGCTTCTGCCTTTGTATGTGGTCGTAGCCTGCCTCATTTACATCAGCTCCCCGGGGCCGATTCTTTACATCCAAACCCGGGTGGGGCGGGGGGGGCGATCCTTTCGCTGCATGAAGTTTCGGACGATGGTGGTGGATGCGGACAAAATGTTGGCGGAATTGCTGGAAAGCTGCCCCCAATGCCGCGCCGAATTTGACAGCGCCTACAAGCTCAAGCAAGACCCACGGATTACACCCATTGGCAAGTGGTTGCGGTTGACCAGCTTGGACGAGTTTCCCCAATTTTGGAACGTCCTCACGGGAGACATGAGCGTGGTGGGGCCCCGCCCCCTAGTGCCGGAAGAATTGCCCAAATACGGCGAAGCCATTCAAGAAGTTCTGTCGGTGCGGCCGGGCATCACCGGCCTCTGGCAAGTTTCGGGGCGCAACGATATTCCCTATCCCCGGCGGGTGCAAATGGATGCCCGCTATGCCCGCCACTTTACCTTTGGCTGGGATTTGCACATTGCCCTCAAAACCGTGGGGGTGGTGTTGTTCCCCCGCAACAACGGGGCTTATTGATTCTGATGCCCTGGCCCCAGTTTCTGGGGGTGGGCTGAGGGAAGTCGCAGCCTGCCGCAGGAGGGAGCGGGTGGGGGGCAACCCTCCCAGGAAGCACGCCCTTATCCCAGAACGGGAGCTGAACCCCCTAACCCTGAGGTGGGCAGCCTGCCAAATATATAGTCATTTTAATTAAGAATGCGCCTGTATAGCTGTTTTGCATAGCGACGAGACAAAACAACTCGGGTCGCAGGGGCGAAGCCCCCGTATTGGTTCTATTAGACTTTCGTTGGGCAGGAAAAACCGTGTCGGTTTTAATTAAAATGACTATGGCTATATTCAGTTAGATTCGGACATCAAATGAAAAGGGGGTTTGGGGGCTGTGCCCCCAGCCAGGGTTTCACCCCTGCACCCCATCCTAATCAAGCTGTTTACAGCTATACGCCAACACAACCCAGGATGCAGACCGCTCCCGCTTGCTCGCCCGGACTAGGGGTCGATGGGTTCCACCACCAACTGCTCGTTCACCCGGAAAGTCACCCGAAATGCAAAAGTTGCCTGGGTTGCCTCGGGGATATCCGCCGCTGCCTGCAGGGATTTCAAGGGCAATTCTTCGTCCAGGGGTACCGAACGATCCTGGGCGATCGCCGCGGTTTCGGGGGTAGGTTCGTAGACCACGATCGCCCCGGTTTCGCTCACCCTCACGATGTACACCGCATCGGCCGCAAACGTAATGGGATTGCGCCAAGCCCGATCCAACTGCGCAAACACTTCTTGTTGTAGCCGGGCGACGGTCGCTGGATCGCGCTTGGGGGGTGGGGGGACAGAGGGCTGGGGCTGGGTTGGGACAGGGAGTGAGGTCTGCACCGTTTCTTCGACCGGTTCGCGGGGAGGAATCGGCACCAACGACAGGGCGATCGCCGCCACCACCACGCTCAGGGCCCCGCCGCCGCCGCGAGGGGCAACCGCACCCGGGTCAACAAAGGGGAGGCTTGCTGCAACGCCGGCAACACCGGTCGGACATCCGGTAGGGTTTCGGGATCTACCCCCAGCTTGTCCAAACCGTCCTGCAGGTCAAACAACTGCACCGTGTCGAGCAACACCTCGCAGGGTTCCACAGTGGATTCTTTAGTGGATTCCTTAGCGGCTTCTGCCTGCACCCAGAGGCGATGGGTACCCGCAGCCACCATCGTCAAATGCACCGCCCCGAGATGCACCTCCGCCGGGCTGTCTTCGCCCCAACCCGAGGTCAACACCACCTGCGTGTAGGTGGCCACCGCCGCCGTCAACTGCTGCAACAGTTCTTTGCCGCCGGCGATCGTGGTTGGTGCGTGGAAGAACCGGCAGGCAAAATGGGTCAAAATCGAAAGCTGCTGCGGGGCCTCGCCGGCGGCAATGCCTTCGACTTCCAGCGAGCAGTTGGGCGTATTGTAAGCGCGAAACAAGGGCATATGGCTACACCGCCTTGGCCAACAGAGCATTCCACAGTCGGAGCGCCCCAGATTCGCCGCTGGCAAACAACAGTTGGGTGAGGGTGCTTACTGCCAGTTCCCGCAGTTCGTCATCGTTCAGAGGCAACGGTTTTTGCATCCGGCTGCGGTACAACTGCCGAAACCGTTCCAAAAAACCTTCCAAGAATCGCTGGTTTTGCTGCAGCCCCAGCGCCTCGATTTTGTCCGCCCGGATTTGGATTTCCGTGGCCGCCAACAACCGTAAATGTACCGCCAACAACCGTGACAGCCCCGCCACCAAAACCACCAAAGCCCGTAGCCTTTCCCAGTCCAAAGCTGCCCGCTGGTAGTGTCGCCGCAGCGCATTGGCATTCCGCATCCGCCAAAGTTGGACGCGATGGGGCACGTAATCCGTGAGCTTCAGCTCTGCGGCCATCATCACGATTGCCTCGATCGCCGTCAAATCAATGCATTCCAAACCAATCAGCAGCGTGTCCACATCCAGGCACAGGGAACGGGGGCACTCGCCCCCAAAATGCGACGGTACCGCCAACGTGGCCACAATCGCCGGTACGGCGACGGGGTTGGAGGTACCGTTTGCCCGATGGGCACCCGGGTCAGTCATCGGCTCGGAAGTGGGATCGGAAGTTTGCACTTGCATGGGTCAATCGTACCAAAGACCGATCCAGCCCAACCACCGGAACGGAAGATTAAGCCGGAGCGGAAGATTAAGCTTGGCGAGAATAGTACTCGATTACCAGCAATTCATCGATGTTGAGGGCTACCCACTCCCGTTCGACCCGCGACAGCACCTTGCCGGTCAGCTTGCCTTTGTCCAGTTCCAAGTGCCCGGGCACTGTCGCCAAACCCGGAAATTCCAGATTTTGCTCCACCAGTTTCCGCGAATGCTCGCGATCGCGCACGGTGATCACGTCTCCCGGTTTGCAGTTGTAGCTGGGGATCGAAACCACCCGCCCGTTGACCATAAAGTGTTTGTGGTTGACCACCTGCCGGGCCGCCGGAATCGTGGGGGCAAACCCCAACCGAAACACGATGTTGTCCAGCCGCATTTCCAAAAGCTGCAGCAGCACCAACCCGGTGGAACCCTTCACCCGCCGTGCTTGCCGGACGTACCGCAGCAATTGCCGCTCGCTGACGCCGTAGTTGAACCGCAGTTTTTGCTTTTCCATCAACCGGCGGGCAAATTCCGACGGCTTTTTCCGCTCCTGACCGTGTTGACCGGGGGGATAACTGCGTTTGGCCCCTTTGCGCGTCAACCCTGGCAGATCGCCCAACCTTCTCACCACGCGCAGGCGCGGCCCCCTGTATCGCGACATGTCTCCTTCTGACCCTTGCTGTGAAAAATTTCCAGAACACCTAGTATATGCCAACTGCCCCCAAACGTCGCAACGATTTTGGAGGGCTACCCATCTTCGGGATCGATGCCTAAGGCCCGCAGTTTGGCCGCCAGGCGATCGGCCCGCTGTTGCGCTTGATTGGCCCGTTGGCGCTCTTGCTGGGCTTGTTCTTGGCCGGTGAGCAAGAGGTTTCCCTGGGCATCCCACCACCGCAACCACGGCAGGTATTGGTTCAGGTAGTGGCCCCACCAAATGCCCAAGGCTACCCCCAACGGGGCGATCGCCACCCGACCTTGCCCATCGGGCGGGCAGATCCGATACCGACCGTTGACCCGTTGGTAGAGGGTGATGGCGGCGCGATCGACTTCGTAGATGCCGTAGTAGGGCACCCGCAGGGCCTGTTCGTACACCCAAAATTTGCCGGGCTTGCCGTGGGGCCGGGCGGCGGCGGGGGTGGCATCCCGTTCCTCCTGACCGTCCCCCGAGACAAATTCCAGACACAGGAGGGGGATGATCTGCTCTTGCCACAGGACGTACGATCGCCGCCGTTGCCCATCCAGCAGGGGGGGGACATCGGGCACATAAAACCAGTCGGGGGCCACCACACCCCGATCCAGGGGTTCCGTCAGTTGCCAATAGATGCCGCAATCCTGGCCAATGGCGTAGCGACCGTCGGGGTGGCGGGCCGCCAACACCCCCTGAATCGAATCCGTGAGCAAAATGCTTTGGGGATGTTCTTGGAAATTCTTCACGAAGGTGCCGTCGGTTTCCGGGAGGTGCCGATGGTCGGGCAGATCGGTGCGTGGGGCGATCGTCATGGCGCGGTGGAGATACCTTGACTTGTCTAGGATAGCCTCGGGGATCGAGAAAGAATGCCATAATTGACGCTGGCAATGACCCAGGGAGGGGGAATCCTTTGACGCAGGCTATCAACTTACCCAAGATCGACGAGTTTTTGCAGGAATTGGCCACCATCCAACAGCAGAGTGCCAAACGCATTGCCATCTTGGGTTCGCGCCATGTGCCCCTCACCCATCAACACTTGATTGAGTTGCTGGGCTATGCCTTGGCGCAGGCGGGAAACCGCGTTTTAACTTCGGGGGCCATGGGCACCAATTTTGCGGTGATTCGGGGGGTGTTGCGGGCCGATCCCAACCTGTTGACGGTGATTTTGCCCCAAAGCCTGGCCCGGCAGCCCCAGGATTCCCGGGAGCAGTTGGAAAACGTGATGCACCTGATTGAACACGGGGAAAACGATACCCTGTCGTTGGCGGAAGCGAGCGCCCTCTGCAACCAAGAAATTGTGGAAAAATGCCAGCAATTGATTTGCTTTGCGTTCCACGATAGCCGTACCCTGTTGCAAACCTGCCGCGATGCGGAAGAGCAACGGAAGGTGGTGACGCGGTTTTTCTTTGACTAGCTTTCTTTGACTGGGGACGCAAGGCAGTGCAGAAAGGGCCAACCAAGTTTGTGTTTGTGACGGGGGGGGTGGTCTCCAGCATTGGCAAGGGGATTGTGGCCGCCAGTTTGGGGCGTTTGCTGAAGTCGCGGGGCTATCGGGTGGCGTTGCTGAAGCTCGATCCCTACATCAATGTGGACCCCGGCACCATGAGTCCGTTCCAACACGGCGAGGTGTTTGTGACGGAGGACGGGGCGGAAACGGATTTGGATTTGGGCCACTACGAGCGCTTTACCGATACGGCCACCTCCAAGCTCAGCAATGTGACGACGGGGGCGATCTACCTCTCGGTGATCAACAAGGAGCGGCGGGGGGACTACCAGGGAGCTACGGTGCAGGTGATTCCCCACATCACCAACGAAATCAAAGACCGGATTTATCGGGTGGCTCGCAACGAATCCCCCGATGTGGAAATTGTGGAGGTGGGGGGCACGGTGGGGGATATTGAATCCCTGCCGTTTATGGAGGCGATCCGGCAGTTTCGGAACGAGGCGGGCCGGGGCAATGTGCTGTACGTTCATGTGACGTTGGTGCCCTGGATTCCGTCGGCGGGGGAGATGAAAACCAAGCCCACCCAGCATTCGGTGAAGGAGTTGCAATCCATTGGCATTCAACCAGATATTTTGGTCTGCCGGAGCGATCGCCCCCTCCCCGATCTGATTCGGAGCAAGTTGGCGGCGTTTTGCAACGTGGCCCCGGATTGTGCGATTTCGGCCACCGATGCCAAGACCATCTACGAGGTGCCCCTCATTTTGGAGCGGGAGGGGTTGGCGGAACGGGTGTTGTCGTTGCTGGCGTTGGAGCAGCGATCGCCGGATTTGCGCAGTTGGCAAACGATGGTGGAGCGGCTGTATCGATCGGAGCAAACGGTGCAGGTGGCGATCGTGGGCAAGTATGTGCGCCTCAACGATGCCTACCTGTCGGTGGTGGAAGCATTGCGCCATGCGGGGGCCGCCCGCTGCTGTGCGGTGGAAATTGTCTGGGTGGATGCGGAAAACATCGAGACGTTTGGGCCGGAGCGGTTCTTGGCGACGGGTGGGGGCGGTGGTGGTGCCGGGGGGCTTTGGGGCGCGGGGAATTGCCGGCAAGGTGGCGGCGGTGCGCTATGCCCGGGAGCAGCGGATTCCGTTTTTGGGGCTGTGTTTGGGGATGCAGTGCGCGGCGATCGAGTGGGCTCGGAATGTGGCGGGGTGGCCCGAGGCCAACAGCGCGGAGTTTGTGCCGGATTGTGCCGATCCGGTGGTGCACCTGCTGCCGGAACAAGAGGATGTGGTGGATTTGGGGGGCACGATGCGGTTGGGGTTGTATCCCTGCCGGTTGACCCCCGGTTCCCTGGCGGCCCAGCTCTACGGCGATGCGGTGATTTACGAACGGCATCGCCACCGCTACGAGTTCAACAATGCCTACCGCGATGCCTTGTTGGCGGCGGGGTATGGGGTGGGGGCACTTCCCCCGATGGCCGCTTGGTGGAAATTTTGGAGCTGCCGAGCCATCCGTTTTTTATTGGGGTGCAGTTCCACCCGGAGTTTCAATCGCGCCCCAGTAGCCCCATCCCTTGTTTTTGGGCCTGATGGAGGCGGCTCTCCTGGGCGATCGCCTGCCCTTGGAAACCCCCGCCGCCTAGGGACACCCCCCCGCCCAAAGCTTGGCTTAGCCCTCCGAGCAAATTGCTTGACCCTCCGAGCCAATTTCTCGACCTTCCGGGCCCAAAGCTTGGCCCTGTGCGCCCAAGTGCCCCCCAGCCGATCGCGAGGTTGGGCGAACCGTATAATGCTCCCAGCGTTAAAGGAAAGGCACCTTGAAGGTTTTGGTGATGGGGGGTACCCGTTTCATTGGGGTATCGTTGGTCAAATTGTTGGTGGCCCAGGGCCACGAAGTCACGGTGTACAACCGGGGCACCCGACCCGTACCGGCGGGGGTACGAAGCTTGGTGGGCGATCGCACCGATCGCGATCGATTGGCGGCTCTGTTGGGCCACGAAGATTTTGAAGCGATTTTCGACAACACGGGCCGCGAGCTCAGCGACACCCAACCCCTGGTGGACATGTTTCGGGGGCGCCTGCGGCATTTTGTGTACGTGAGTTCCGCCGGGGTGTACCAAGCGGCCGACACTTTTCCCCATTTTGAGGGGGATGCCACCGACCCCCAAAGCCGGCACCGGGGCAAACTGGACACCGAGGCCTACCTGCAAACCGCCTTTGCCGAAGACGGGTTTCCGTTTACCTCCGTGCGCCCCGTGTACATCTACGGCCCCCACAACTACAACGACATCGAAGCGTGGTTTTTCGATCGCCTGCGGCGCGATCGCCCCATTCCCATCCCCGGGCCTTTTTTTAACCCAGTTGGGGCACGTCGAAGATTTGGCGGCGGCCATGGTGGCGATTTTGGGCAACCCGCGGGCCGTGGGCGAGATTTACAACATTTCCGACATCCGCTACATCACCTTTGCCGGTTTGGCGAAACAGTGTGCGATCGCGCCGGTCGCGATCCCAACGCCGTGGCGTTGCCCATGTACCACCCCGCCGCGCTGAACCTGGGCAAACGCAAAGGGTTTCCGTTGCGGGCCCAACACTTTTTTGCCAGCGTCGAAAAAGCCATGAGCCACCTGGACTGGGAACCGGAAGTGGACTTGGCCAGCGGCTTGCGCACCTCTTGGGAAGCCTACGTCGCGAGCGATCGCCCCGAACCCGACTTCAGCACCGATGATCTGATCCTGGAGGCGATCGGGGCATGAACGGGGAGGGATTGACCAGCGCCGATCCCCACACCCGGTGGCGCGCGGCCCACGACCTCGCACGGCAAGGCCGCAAAGGTTGGGACGCCTTGCAGGCCGGTTGGCAGATCGGCGATCTGGAGGTGCGGCGGGACGTGGTTGCCGCGTTGGGGGAAACCGCCGAACCCCAGGCGATCGCCTTTTTGGTGCAGTGCCTGCAGGATGCCGATCCCGAAATCCAGGAACTGGCCGCCAAATCCTTGGGGCGATTGGGGGAAAAAGCCATTCCCCCGTTGGCGGCCCTGGCCCACGAAAACGCCGTTTTGGCCCTGACCCGCATCCACCACCCGGCGATCGTGCCCCCCTGTGCGCCGCCTGGTCTTGGCTGAGCGCCGACGGGCGGGCCCAGGTTTTGGCCGCCCTGCATCCGTGGCGCAATGAGCAAGTGTTGGCACTGCTGCAAGCCGCCTTGACCGATCCCGCCCCCGCCGTCCAAAGGGAAGCCCTGCTGGGATTGGGTTTGGCCGCGCAACAGGGAGAATTTACCGACCTTGCGCGGTTGGTGCCTTGCTTGGGGGAACCGGCCCTCGCCCCCGCCGCCGTCGAGGCCCTGGGGCGCGCCCAAGCCGTAGATTTGCTGGTGGCCGCCCTGCCCACCGCCGATGGGTCCCTCACCCGGGCGATCGCCCAAGCCCTGGCCCGCATTGGCAGCCCGGCTGCCCTCACCGCCCTGGTGTCCCTGTTGGCTACCGCCGCCGACCCCCCGTACATCGCCGCCCTCTTGGCCCGCCACGGTCAAGGCGATCGGCTGGTGGCCCTGTGGCAACAACGGCATCCGTGCCTGGCGCTGCCGGAAGTGCGGCGAGAATTGGCCCTCGTGGCGGTAGATGGGGCTTTGCTCACCGCCTTGGCCAACGACAGCGATGCCCTGGTTTCCCTGTACGCCCGGCGCCGTTTGCCCTCCATTCTGTAAAGTTTGATGACAAAACGGATCGGGGGAAGCCCACAAAACGCGGTAGGATATTGCCACGGGAACGTACGGGAACCATACGGGAACACAGTCGTTTAGCGAGTGGCGAAAGTGCTATGACCTCCAAGACCGCAGCCCCCCAGAGCAAGACCAACGCCGACCCCCCAACGCGCACCCAAGCCGCCCAAGACGGAGGGAGGAACCAACACCTCCGGGCGGGTCTCGCCCCTGAAGTCGGTGGGTACCCGACTGTTTCTTTATGTATTTGGCAGTGCGCTGGTCGGTCTCGGTGTGCTTGGCTACTTCTTCTACACCGCGCGACTGGCTGGGGCTCGCGATCGCATCTTGGAGAACCTTTCCAACACCGCCGGCGGCATCAGCCAACGCCTCACTCCGGTAGAAACCTCGATGAAGGATTTGGCGGGGGCTTCGCGGGTTCTGCATCGCCTGAAGGTAAGCGATCCCAACGTCTATCGGCAACTGGTATTTGAAAAATTCAAAAACCTGGATTTGGCTTTGGCCATTGGTACCGGGCAAGCGCCCAACCGTTTGGTGCCCAAACTGAAGTGGTATTACCCCTATTTTTATCGGGATCAACCCGACATTCAGGGGGATGAAGAGGTCGGGGAGCCGGTGGCGGGGCAACAAGGGGTTTTGTTTGCCGACTTGTTCAAGAGCGACAACTACCCCGAGCGGGGTTACTACCAAGAGCCCATCGCCGCCGGCAAGGGCCTCTGGCTGGAACCCTACAAATTTTTTAGCATCACCATGACCACCTACATTTTGCCCTACTACGACGACAAGGGGGATTTGTTGGGCGTGGCCGGTGGGGACGTGAGCGTTACGACCTTGGGTCGGGAGTTGGATCGGCCGGCTTTGCCCGAGGGTCGCAATCAGGGTACGGCTGGCGACGCGGCGTCCGGAGAAAGCGCTCCCAAAGGGTTGGGGTATTTTGCCATTGTGAGCAACAAAGGCAGCCTGTTGGCCTACCCCAAGGATCCGGAGCGGGCCAAGGCCCGGGAAGACAACTCCTTGCCGCAGGTGCAGGAAATTGGGGATTTGAACGCGGCGTTTGAGCGCATCCAAGCCAACGCTGCCGATCGGGCCACCGAGGGCATTTTTAGTTTGGGCGGGGATATTTGGGCCTACCGGCGGGTGACGCCCACCGACTGGTGGTTGATTGCTGCGGTGCCCGAAGGGGCAATCGTTCTGGATGCCTTGTTGCCGGTGGGCATCACGGTGGGGGTCGCAGCGTTGTTGTTGGCCGGGGCCACCCTGTTGTTTGTAAACCAGCTCAACCAAGGTTTGCAGCCGATTTTGGACGAGTGCGGCAAGCTGTCGGAAGAGGGGGGGACCGTGCTGGTGCTGTCCGATGAGCAGGACGAGATTCAACGGTTGGAGAGCGCCTTTTTTGGGTTGTTGGATCAAATTCGCCGCAACGAGCAGCGGATTCGGGACGAAGTGGCGCGGACAGTGCAAGCCCAAGAAGAGTTGAAACTGGCGGCCGCCACCGAAGAGGAAGCCCTAAT
>JAAUUG010000317.1 GCA_012031195.1 Oscillatoriales cyanobacterium SM2_1_8 | reverse complement strand
TGAGTTCCACAAAAATATCTTCGAGGGTGGCGGCCGCACCATCAACCCGGTGCGATCGCCTTGGGCATCCAGATGCGCGTTGGCCGTTGCCATGTCTGGGAAAAATCGATAGGTGATGCTTCCCGCTTGCTGGTGTACGAGGATGGCCCGTCCGTATTTGGCCCGGAAGTCCTCGGGGGTGCCGGCCTCATGATGGTGCCTGCGTCCATGATACAGACGCGATCGCACAAAAATTCAGCCTCTTCCATGTAGTGGGTGGTCAGCAACACCGTCAACCCTTTGGCTTTCAAATCTTTGATGATTTCCCACAGCCGGCGGCGGGTTTGGGGATCCAGACCGACGGTGGGTTCATCCAAAAACAACATCTGCGGTTGATGCAACAATGCCCGCGCAATCTGCAACCGCCGCTTCATTCCCCCCGATAGGGTTTTGACCAGGCTATCCCGCCGATCGCCCAACTCGACGTACTCCAACCACCGGGCGATCGCCTCCCGCCGTTCCGGTTGGGGCATGCGGTGCATCCGACCGTGCAATTCCAGGTTTTCCCAAACCGTTAAATCCACGTCCACGCTGGTTTGTTGCAACACCACCCCAAACAAACGCTTAACTTTTTGGGGAAATTGGGCTACATCCACCCCGCCCAAGACAATGGTGCCGGCTGTCGGCGTGGTGAGCGTGGTCATCATCCGAATGGCGGTGGATTTGCCCGCACCGTTGGGCCCCAACAACCCCAACAATTGACCGGCCGGAACCTCCAAGTTCAAGTCCTGCACCGCCACCAGGTTGCCGTAGGTTTTGTGGACGTTTTCCAGCCGCAAAAAAGGTTCGCCCATCCCGCTACTTCACCGGATTCATCAATGCCAAACTCCGGGCGTTAAATTCGTTCATGGCTTGGGGCAATCCCCGGGCGATCGCCGTCTCGATGGCGGCCACGGCCAAGTCCAACAGTTCCGGCAAGCGGCTGGCTTCTTCGGGTCGAAAGGTTCCCAACACATGGGCCACCGTTTCCCGATCGCCCGCCCGCCCAATGCCCAACCGCAGTCGCCCAAATTCTTCGCTGCCCAAATGCTGCAGGCAGGATTTGATGCCGTTGTGCCCTCCGGCCGACCCGTTGGCCCGCAACCGCAGCTTGCCAAAGGGCAAATCCAAATCGTCGTACACCACCAGCAAACTCGCCACCGGCACCTTGTGCCACCGCAACAGGGCGATCGCCGCCTCCCCCGAAGCGTTCATGTAGGTTTGGGGCTTCAACAACCAAATTTTGCGGCTTTGGTACCCCCCTTCGGCATGGGTTCCCCGAAACCGCTTTTCTTCTCGCCAAGACGCTCCCCAGCGTTGCGCCAACCGATCCAACACCATAAACCCAATGTTGTGCCGGGTGTGGGCATACTGCGCCCCCGGGTTGCCCAAACCAACGATCGCCCGCAGGGGAACGCCCTCAGGCATCGGAAGCCGTGGTAGAGACGCCTTCGGCGACGGTCTCCGAGGGGGTCATGGTTTGGGTCGTACTTTGAGTGGTGCTCTGGGCCGAAGCCTTTTCGGCTTCCTTCGCAAATTCCGACTGAAACTCCCGCGAAGCATCTTGGAAAGACTTCACGGTTTTGCCCAAGCTCTTGCCAATTTCCGGCAGCTTTTTGGGCACCAAAATCAACAGGGCCACAATGGCGATCACGCCCATTTCGGGCAACCCCATTCCAAACAAATTCATGGACTTGGCTCCCTTCGGTTTGAATTCGACATTTTTAAGGTTTTTGGGGATTGGTGTCCCGGAAAGTTGCCAACCCAAAGCCCCAAAATCCAGCAAGCCAAAACCAAAGGACTTCGGTCTTGGCTTGGAGGCGGCGGTAGGCGATCGGTTACACGCCCCAGTTCAGCTTTACGCCTTCCAGGATCAGGGACGAATTGTACAACTGCAAAATGATCAGCAAAAACACCAAAAACAGGGACATGAAAACCGCCATAACGGGGGTGGTGCCCCAGCCCCGAGACACTTTGCCGTATTCCGAGTTGAGGGGGCGCAGGATGTCTCCCAACCAAGTGCGCTGCGACATAGGGGTATGCTTTCCTTGGGTATCGAATATAGTTACTATACGCAACATTGTAAGGGATACCGGATTTCATGGGAAGCGCGACCTCGATTGGCCTGACGGTGGCCGTTTGCTTGATTTGCCTGACGGCGTTTAGCGTGTACACGGCCTTTGGCCCCCCCAGCAAGGCTTTGGGCGATCCCTTTGAGGATCACGAAGATTAGGGGTACAGGGCTTGGATTTCGGCTTGGTACCGCGCAAATACGAGGTTGCGGCGGATTTTGAAGGTTTGGGTGAGCAGCCCATTTTCGATGGCGAGGGGTTCCCCCAACAGGTGGATGGCTTTGATCTGGTCGTCGGGGCGGTAACCGGGCCGGTTTTTGACGGCTTGATCCAGTTCTTGCCGGAACCGGGCGATCGCCTGGGGATCGCGGTTGAGGCGGGCGCTGACCTCGGCGAGGGGTTCCTCGGGAGCCGCCAGTCCTTCGGCCACCAGGGCAGGCAGGTTGGGCACGATCAGAGCCCCCAGGTATTTTTGATCCTGACCCACCAACACGATTTGATCGATTCGGGGGCTGGCCAAGCAAGCGTCTTCGAGGGGTTGGGGTTCAATGTTTTCGCCGTTGCTGAGGACGATGGTGTCTTTGGCGCGGCCGGTGATCACCAAATCCTGTTGGGGCGAGACCCAGCCCAAATCGCCGGTGTTGAACCAGCCTTCGGGGTTGAGAATTTTACGGGTGGCTTCGGGGTTGCGGTAGTAGCCCTGCATCACCTGGGGCCCCCGAATCCACACCAGTCCTTGTTGACCTGGGGGCAGCTCCCGATGGGTTTCGGGATCGACGATCCGGGTTTCGGTGAGGGGAAAGGGTTGGCCGTCCCCGCCCCGCAGGTTGCGGTGGGGCCGCCGCACGTGGGTGATCGGCGCCGTTTCCGTCAAGCCGTACCCCCCCAACAATTCGATCCCCACCACCTCGTAAAAATCTTCGAGGGCCTCGGCGATCGAGCCGCCCCCCGTCACCACGTACTTCAGTTGGCCGCCGGTGGCCGCCCGGATTTTGCGAAACACCAGCGACTCGCCCAATTGATCAGGGCAAAGCCAACCCCGAGCCAAGGTCCAAAGCCGCCCCGATTTTCTGCCCCCAGGGAG
>JAAUUG010000316.1 GCA_012031195.1 Oscillatoriales cyanobacterium SM2_1_8 | reverse complement strand
GACCAGGGGGCCCCCGACCTGCCCAAACCTGGTGCCCCTCTGCGGCCGCGATCTCCGACCGGTAGACGTCTTGCCCCTGTGCGATCGCCTGGTGGCCAAGCCGGGCTACAGCACCCTCTCCGAAGCTTGTCGGTTGGGGGTGCCCACCGTCTGCCTCACCCGCGACGGGTTTGCCGAAGCCCCTTTCCTCCTGGCCGGGTTGCGGCAATGGAACCGCCATGGCATTGTCCCCGCCCAGGATTTTTACGAAAAACCATGGGACTTTTTGCGGGAGCCCCCTGGAACCGGCGATCGCCCCCGACACGTTGCCCGATCTTTACGGCGAAAAAGCGATCGCCGCGGCGATCGTGGATTTTTTGGACGGCGGGTAGCCGCACGGACGCCAGCCAGATAGCTCAAACGATCGCCTGCTCGCGGGCCGCCAGTTCCAAATGCACCAACAACGCCTGAATGTCCGCCGGATTGACCCCCCCCAAGCGGCTGGCCTGGCCAATGGTGAGGGGGCGCACCGCACTGAGTTTTTCCCGGGCTTCCTTCGCCAGGGTGGCAATGCCGTCGTAGTTCAAATCCGGGGGCAACTGCCGTCCCGACTGGCGGCGGGCCGCTTCAATCTGTTGTTGTTGCCGCTCGATGTAGCCGGCGTACTTCACTTCCGTTTCCACCGCATATTGTTCTTCGGCGGTGAGGGCGGCATGGCCCAGACCTTGGCGCAGCAAATCACCGTACCCCAAGGTCTGGCGGCGCAGGAGGTCATCTAGGGCGATCGCCCCGGCAATCGGTTGGCCGGTTTGCTGCACCAGCGCCATGCCGGCGGGCTCCCGCTCCTTCACCCGGGTTTGCCGCAACCGTTCGATTTCCTGCTCAATCCGGGTTTGTTTGTCCCGAAACCCCCCCAGCGGCGATCGTCGATCAACCCCAACTCCCGCCCGATCGGCGTCAACCGGCGGTCGGCATTGTCCCACCGCAACACCAGCCGATACTCCGAACGGCTCGTCAACATGCGGTACGGTTCCCGGAGGTCTTTGGTGCACAGATCGTCGATCAGGGTTCCCAGGTAACTGCTTTCCCGGGGGAACAGGTAGGGGTCTTGGCCCGCAGCGTACCGGGCGGCATTGATCCCGGCCACCAAACCCTGGGCCGCCGCCTCCTCGTAACCCGTGGTGCCGTTGATTTGACCCGCACAAAACAACCCGGCAATTTTCTTGGTCATCAAGCTTGGGAAACACTGGGTCGCCGGCAAATAGTCGTACTCCACCGCATAGGCCGCCCGCAGCATCTGGCAGCGTTCCAACCCCGGCAGCGATCGCAACATGGCCAACTGGATGTTTTCCGGCATCCCCGTCGAAAACCCCTGAATGTAAAGCTCGGGAATGTCGCGCCCCTCCGGCTCAATGAAAATTTGGTGGCTTTCCTTGTCGGCAAATCGGACGATTTTGTCCTCAATGCTGGGGCAATAGCGGGGCCCCTTGGCATCCACATAGCCGCCGTAGACCGGGGTGAGGTGCAGATTTTCGCGAATGAGGCGATGGGTTTCCGCCGTGGTGTGGGTGAGGTGGCAATTCATTTGCTCCCGCACCACCCGTGCTTCCGGGTCGAAGCTAAACCACTGAATTTCGGGATCGGGGGGCTGAACTTCCATTTTGCTGAAATCCACCGTCCGGCGATCGACCCGGGCCGGCGTCCCCGTTTTCAAGCGGCCCGTCGTGAACCCGTAGCGTTGCAAAACCTCCGTCAAACCGCTGACGGCAAATTCCCCCGCCCGGCCCGCCGGCTGGGAGCGGTTGCCCACCCAAATCAACCCGTTCAAAAACGTGCCCGTGGTCAGGATCACCGCTCGACAGGGATACTCCGCGCCAAAATTGGTTTCCACCCCGGTTACTTCATCGTTGGGGGAAACCTGGACATTCACCACCGTGCCTTCCCGCACCGTCAGGTTGGGTTGGTTTTCCACCACCTTTTTCATTGCGGCGGCGTATTCCCGCTTGTCCGTTTGGGCCCGCAGCGATCGCACGGCCGGCCCTCTGGAGGTATTCAGCACCCGTTTTTGGAGGTAGGTGCGATCGGTAATTTTCCCGATTTCCCCACCCAGGGCATCCACTTCGTGCACCAACTGAGACTTGGCCGGGCCCCCCACCGCCGGATTGCAGGGCTGCCAGGCAATGCGATCCAAATTCAGGGTGAGCAGCAGGGTGCGACAACCCAACCGCGCCGCGGCCAGGGCCGCTTCACAGCCCGCGTGGCCGGCTCCCACCACCACCACTTCGTATTCGTCGTCCAACATAGCTTCTGCCCACGGCTTTCTTTGGTATAGCACGGCGCCCGCTAAAATTGGGAAGCCGTCGTCGCTGGAGTTCCTATGGGTCGCCTCGAACAATATGACATCGTGGTTTTGCTGGATCGTTCCGGTTCCATGAGCACCCGCGACTGTCCCAACCAAAAAAGCCGCTGGGAATACGCCCGCGAGAATGTGGAAGCGGTGGTCGCCCGTGCGGCCCAAATTGACCAAGACGGCCTGGACCTGGTGGTGTTTGGCAGCCGGGTCAAAACCTACAGCCAGGTGACCCCGGCCAAAATCGCTCAAATTTATGCGGAAGTGGAGCCGATGGGTTCGACGGCCACCGACGAAGCCCTCAAAGCGGTATTGCCCGCCACTTGGTTTGCCGATCGCCGGGCCGGGCGCAACAAGCCCCAAATCATTCTGGTGTTTACCGACGGCGAGCCCAACGATCGCGCGGCGGTGGCCAAAGTCTTGGTCGAAGCCAGCAACGCCATCGGCCAAGATGCCGATTTGGCCGTGTCGTTTGTGCAGGTGGGGTACGATGACGGCGCCCGCCGCTTTTTAACCACCCTGGACGACAGTTTGCAGGGGTTGGGGGCCAAATTCGACATTGTGGACACCCGCACCATGGACGACCTCGAAGAATTGGGGGTGCTGGGGCTCCTCGAAGCCGCCATCGACGATTAGTTGGCAATACGATGGGCTGGTGTAGCTATAGCTGTTTTGCATAGCGACGAGATAAGACAGGTCGGGTCGCAGGGGCGAAGCCCCACAATGGCTCTATTGGACTTTCGTTGGGCAAGAAAAAACTGTATCAATTTTTAATTAAAATAAATATAGTCATTTCAAATGTGTTTGCGACAATCTTGCCCTCACCCCCAGCCCCTCTCCCAGGGAGGGAGAGGGGAGTAA
>JAAUUG010000023.1 GCA_012031195.1 Oscillatoriales cyanobacterium SM2_1_8 | reverse complement strand
TAAACAAATAGGGAATGTCGGCGGGAATCGGCGGACAACCCAACACCAGGGGCAAACTCAACAGGGACACATAGGCATCGAAGGGTGGCAACGGGGCCCCTCTGGCAAAATTTCCGTCAGGGCCCCACAGCCGGCCAATACCGGCCCAAACACCTTCGGACAGGGGTAAATCGGCACGCTGCCCGCGGCCTGCACCAAAGCCCCATAGCGCACAAATTGCAGGCGATCGCCCAACCCCTGTTCGTTCACCAACAACACCCGTTTTCCTGGGGAACCATCCCACTGCGGTACCCGAAATGCCGGCGCACCGTTCTGGCGCAAAAATTCCGCCATCTGCCAGCGGTATTCATAGCCCGCCCATCCCTCTTCATATTTGCCCGTAAGCAGTTGGGCCATCCCCAAATGAAAGCGGGCTTCCGGGTAGGCCGGATCGGCGGCGATCGCCCGTTGGTAGCATTCGATCGCCTTGGTTACGTCCCCTTTCCGCAGGTGGGCGTTGCCCAGGTTGTTGAGGGCCAGGGCATAATCCGGCTGCACCGCCAAAGCCTGTTCGTAGGCGACGATCGCCGCTTCCACCTCGTCTTCTTTTTGCAGGGCGTTGGCCAAATTGCCGTAGGCCTTGGCATCCTGGGGGTTGAGGGCGATCACCTGTTCGTACACCCGCCGCGCCCGAGCCACCTCGTTTTTGTCCTGCAGGGCATTGCCCAAATTGTTGAGGGCACTCACCGACCGCGGGTTCAATTCCAGGGCCTTTTGGCAGGCGGCGATCGCCTCTTCCAATTTCCCTTTTTCCTTCAGCAACATCCCCAAATTGCTGTGGGCATCCGCCAAATCCGGGGCCAGGGCGATCGCCTGCCGACAGGCCGCAATCCCTTCGTCCACCCGCCCCAATTCCTTGAGCAATACCCCCTTGTTGCTGAGGGCCGCCGCCAGATCGGGGTTGAGGGCGAGGGCCTTTTCGTAGCAGTCCAAGGCCTTTTGGGGTTCCCCGTTTTGGGAGAGAAACGCCCCGTAATTGCTCCAGTGCTGCGGATTGTCCGGGGCGATCGCCACCGCTTTTTCAAAATGGACGATCGCCGTATCGACCTGACCAAGCTGCCCCTGGGCGATCGCCAACACCGCCCACACATCCGCCCGGTTGGGATCTTGAGCCACCACTTCCTGCAAGCAAGCCACCGCCTCATGGGTCCGCCCCAGCATGTGCAGGGTGATCCCCAAATCCGCCCGCACGTTCCCATCTTCGGGCCGCAGGGCCAAAGCCGCCCCAAAGCGATCGCAGGCCTCGCCGTAGCGTTGCTGTTGCCACAACAAACGCCCCCATTCCTGCTGCACCTCAAAACACTGGGGAGCCAACGCCGCCGCCGCTGCATAAGACTGTTCCCCCTCCGCCAACCGATTCAGCCGCCGCAGCACATCCCCCCGCAACCGCAGGGCTTCCACATGGGTGGGCACCGCGGCCACCAGGGATTCGAGCTGGGTCAGGCAACCTTGCCAGTCCTCCCGTTGATGGGCGGCGATCGCCCCTGGCCACCATGCTGCTGCGCCGGTCATGGCCTAAGGCTTTTGCCCCACCATCGCCCAATAGACATCGGGCCCCGCCGGCACCTGAAAGCCAATGTCAAACACATCCCTCACCCCAAATCCCGATCGGGTCATCAACTGCACCCACATCGACTGGCCCAACACCGAATAGTGATTGCGGTTGGCCTGATGCTGACAGGAAGTATCCGGGGCCGGAACTTCCACATAAAGGTAACCCCCCGGCTTCAGAATGCGAAACAATTCACTCAGGGTGAAATAGGGGAAAATGCTGTGCTCCAGGCAATGGCGGCACCAGATAAAATCAAAATCTTCATCGGCAAAATCCAAAAACGATTGATCCATCTGGTGCACCGCAAACCCCCGTTCCCGGCAAGCTGCCACATCCGTCGGGTTCAGGGTGATGCCCACCGCCCCCCAGCCCAAGGCCGCAAACCGCTCCAGGGCCACCCCCTGACCGCACCCCACATCCAACACCCGCAGGCGATCGCCCAAGCCGTAGCGTTGCCGCACCCGCTCGATCATGTCCGCCGTAATTTGGGCGTGCAGCGATGTAATCGGTTCCGGATAGGTCTCCGCCGCGATTTTGGCGAGAAAACGCTCCAACTTTTCCACATCGGTCGCTTTCAGTTTCATGGCGTGCCTCCCAACTCCCCTTCGGTAATGATGCCCAAGAACGTCAACAACGGGCCAAACTGCTGGGCGGCATTTTGCAAAGCCAGGGGGATCGCCTCTTCCTGGGACAGCTCTTTGCCCTCCGTCGATTGAAACTTCAGCCCCAGGTTTTGTTTGCGCATCAGCGACAGCGCCAGGTTCACCCGTTCCGTGGGGGGGGCGGAAATCAGGCTCCACAGCATCACCCCATCCACCCAACTCATCACATGGCCGTTGCCCACCACCGGCGAAGTCAACACCACCGGGCGATCGGGGGGTTCCTGCACCACCTTGGCCAACACCCCTCGATTGTAGGACGAAAGCCGCTGCCCCCCCCGGCTTTAGCACCAAGGGCACCGCCAGCCGCGCCGCCACCCCATAGGTGAACGCCTTGCGCACCTCGTGGCGGGGGTGGCTCCCCAGCCGGGGATGGCGATAGAGTTCCGCCAACGTCGCCGGTTGTTCCCGCAGCACCGCCAACAGCGAAGCCATCGGTTCCGTATCCAACCGCACCGACATCCCCGGAAAACCCACCGCTTGGGGGGGATTGGGCCCCGGCGGCACCCCCACCACCACCGACTCCAAAGGACTTTCATCCCCCGACGGCAACGCCGTCTTGCAAAAAACATCGGTGCGCCCCCCGCTCACCGCCACAAAATCCTTGATCGCCTCCACCCCGACGCGATCGCGCACCCCCCGAAACAATTCCCGCGATTCCAGGGGCACCACCAACGGCAAATGGTTGTAGAAATACTCGCTGCTGCCCCCATAGCGAAAACCCCGGCGGGCCATTTCCGCCGCCAAATCCGCAAAATAGTAGGCCTTACGGGTCTTGCTGAGGTAATCGTGCAAAAACAGCGATGTACTCGAAGCCAACATCTGCTCCAAAAACGTTTTGGCCGGCGGAAACACCTCAAAATAGCGTTTCTGGGTATTCAGAAATCCCCGCAGAAACTCCTTCACCAAAAAAATCCGTTCTTCGGGGTCTCCCTCCACCTGCTGATAATAGTCGCTCGCCAACCGGCAAATGGGGGGTTGGCTGCCGTGGCCCGGCATCACCATGTAGTGCAAATACACCAAGCCACCCAGCTCCAGGCGATCGCCCAAAAAGTCTAACAGGGCACGAAACGGCTCTTCGGCCAGCCAAGACAGGGTACCGCTCACCGCCCCAAAGTGAAACGTCGGCAGCGGCTGCTGTGCCAAATCACAAAAATCCGACAACACGAACCGCACGTTGGTCAAGCCCGCCGTCTCCGCCAGGGACTGGCCCATCCGGATGTGGTTCTCATTAAAATCCACCCCCCAAAATTCCCCCTGGGGAAATGCCGCCGCCAACACCAACAACGTGGCCCCGGGGCCGCACCCCAAGTCGCAGTAACGAAAGGGGCGACTGAGATCGATGGGGGCATACCCGTTGGCAGCGGCCACGTAATTCATCACCGGCGGGGCTTGCCGGGGATTGAACGAGGCAATGTACTCAATATCGGTGCGATAGGACATGGTTTCTATTCTAATCAAAGAGCGGCTACCGCGAGCCGCCCCGTTGTTTGCCCATGGTTGCGGGAAAGGGTCAGCCCTCTCCCCAACCAAACCTAAGCCAGACCTGTAAACCGCGTTGGCACAATCACCCGATCGTGCGATCGCCCGAAGTTCAGGTAGTGGTCAAAGGCACTGCGGAACTCGCGCCGCGCCAGACTCGTGGTCACATCCGGGTACACCGACAGGTAGAACTGGGTATCAAACAGCGGCCCGGGATCGCGGTTCTCGAACTGCCCCACCCGGACAAAGTGTTGCAGCCCATTGCGGAACTCGCCCCGTTGCACCGCCGCCCGCACATCCGGGTTGTTCGCCAGGTAGAAGCCCTCATCGAACAACGGCAGCAACGGATCGTTGGCACGGCTCAGCCGTTGGTCGAACAGGCCGCGGCGCAGGAAGTGTTCAAAAGGACTGGCAAAGCCCAACCGTTGGATTTCTGCGGCCACCCCGCTGTTGATCGCCAAGTATTCCTCCGGCACAAACCACCGCGACGAGCGCAGACCGCCCTGCAGACCCACCCGCAGGAAGTGATCGAACGCATTGCGGAACTCACGGCGGGCGATCGCCTCGGCTACCCCCGAATTGTTCGCCAGATAGAACTGGGGATCGAACAACTCACTGGGGGCCCGGTTTTGGAACTGCCCCACCCGGATGAAGTGTTCAAACGCCGACTGGAACTCACCACGTCGGACCTGCTCCTTCACAATGGAATTGCGGAAGAGGTAATACCCCTCATCAAAGAGCAGCAATCGCGGATCGGCATTTTGGTACTGACCCACCGCCAAGAACTGGTCGAACAAGGAGGGGAATTCGCCGCGCGCCACCGCCGCCACCGCCTGCGGGTTGTACTGCCGGTACACCGCCTCATCGAAGAAGAGACCCGGTTGCAACCCCTCAAATCGCCCAAGCCGCAAGAAGTGTTCGCGGGCATTGGGCACCTCGCCCCGGGCGATCGCCTGGGCCACCTGGGGATAGGTCGCCAAGTAGAACGCCTCGTCGAAGTAGTCTTCAAACGTATTCAGCCCATTGCCCGGCTGCGCCTGCAGGCTTTGGTCAATCGGCAGAATGCCAATCGGAATAAAGCGATCGCTCGGCACCGCAAACGTCACCGGCACCGACCGCGTCACAAAAATTTCAGCCGTACCCGCCAACTGGCGATCGCCCTGACTGGAGGAGCCATAGGCAATCACCCCCCGGTTCGCGCTAAACGGCCCACCAAAATCGATATTGGTGTTGTTGAGCGGTGTATTGGGGAAAGCTGTCGCCAAGCCCCCCGTCACAATGCTTGGCGTATTGGGAGAAGAGAACGTAGCCGTGGCCGTAAAGCGTCCGTTCACATCCAACCGCGGCAACTGCGGGAAAAGCACAATCCCCGTCGCCGGATCGTAGCGGCCGCCATCGGAAACCACCACGTCCATCAAGTTCGGCGGCAGAATCGCCTGCACCCAAATCCCGGTTGTATTGATGCGCGTATCGTTCAACACCGTAAACGTATAGGTGAGCTGTGTACCCGGCGGCACAATCCGCAAGTCCACCTCATTGAACGGCACCGGTTCATTTGGCAGCACCGTCAGCCGGTCTTCAAAGCGCCCGATCCGGGCAAAGTGGTCAAAGGCACTGCGGAACTCACCCCGCTCCACCGCCGCCGCCACATCGGGATAGCGCCGCAGGTAAAACGCCGTATCGAAGTACGGCCCTGGATCGCGATTCTCGAACTGGCCCACCGCCGTAAAGTGTTGCAGCCCGTTCACAAACCGACCCGCGGCGATCGCCTGTCGCACATCCGGGTTGTTGCGGAGGTAGAAGCCCTCATCAAAAATTTGAAGACGGGGTGCCCGTTCCTCAAACTGTCCCCGGCGGAGGTAATGCTCGTAGGCACTGCCAAAACGTCCTTGGGCGATCAACTGGGTCACATCCGGGAACTGGGACAGGTAACGCTGCGCGTTGAAGAACGGCGTCGCCTCCAGTCCAGCCCGTAGCCCCACCCGGATAAAGTGGTCAAACGCAGTTTCAAAGCGACCTGCGGCAATTTCATCCCGCACCGAAGGATTTCGCAGCAGGTAGAACTCCGGATCGAAGAGGAGACTGGGTTGCCGGTCTTCAAACCGACCCAATTCCATGAAGTGATTGAACGGGGTACCAAACTGGCCGCGGTTAATGGCTTCTTCCACACGAGAGTTGCGGAACTCATAGAAGCCCGGGTCAAACACCAAGATTCGCGGATCGCGCCAATCGTATTGACCCACCTCCAAGAAGTGCTGGAAGAGTGAAGCCGAACGGCCACTGCGCACCGCTTCCACCGCATCGGGATTGTACAAAGCGTAGATTTCCGGATCGAACAGGTAGCTCGGGCGGAGATTTTCCCGCTGACCCACCTGTTGGAAGTGAGCCAAAGGCGTTGAGAAGCGGGGATCGGGAGCCGGGTTGGTTACCGGCAAGCCCAACTGTGCCGCCAGCTCAGGGAACAGGTTAGCCAGTTGCGGATTCAGCCCCAAGTACAGCGCCACATCGAAGTAGTTTTCGATGGTATTGAGGCCGCTGGGGTTGTCCGGATTCGCATCAAACAGGCTTTGGAATTGACCTGAGACGTCCAGGATCAAAACGTTGACGAAACGCGGATTTTCCAGGAACGCATCAAAGCCGGATCCCTGCGGCCGCGGATCGAGCTGTGGGCTGCCCACCTGCACCTGTTGCGTCACCGTGAGAAGGTTGCCATTGGGATCCAACACCGTAAATGTGAACGAGTCCAGCCCTTCAAATCCAGGGTTTGGCGTGAACACCAAGAAATCGTCTGGGGTATTGGGGATGCCATCGGGGCCAAAGTCCACCCGCACAAATCCATTGCTCGGCGCGACCACCAAATCAAAGTTCCCACCTGGCAACGGCACTTCGCTCGTGCTTCCCTGGGCGATCGCCGTCGTGTTCACCACCGGTGGCGGTGGGGGCGGCGGTAGCGGTGGCAAAGGCGGCTCTGGAGTAGGTGTAGGTGTTGGTGTGGGAGTAGGTGTAGGTGTAGGTGTTGATTCGGGCGTTGGTGTAGGAGTCGGTGTTGGCTCTGGAGCAGCATCATCATTCAGAATGACCGCCACCGCCTGTGCCGTGCCTGTAGGAGCATTGGTTCCTGTAACCACCACCGTAAAGGTTTCGTCCGATTCCGCCACGCCATCATTCACCACTGCTACCGTAAACACCTGCAGAGACTGACCAGGCGTGAGGGTCACCACAGCCATCGTTTCTACAAAATCTTCCCCAGGCAGAGCCGTTCCCGGATTCGTCTGATAGGTCACAACTACCGGAAGGTTCACCGTCTCGCTCAGGCTGATGGTGTACACAAACGCCGTATTGCTCTCCACCTGCGATACCGTCCCCGGCACCACACTCACTGTCGGGAAGTCATTGTTCAAGATGATCCCCGTCGCCTGCGTTTGGTTCGTGAACGTCGCCATCAAGCCGGTCACCGAGATGGGCGTACCCACCAAGTTCAAGAAGAACTCTTCGTCTGGCTCGACAACAGTGTCGCCAAGAGCCGTCACCGTCACCGGTACGCCCAGCATTCCCGCAGGAATCACCGCCACACCAATGTTGGTGAGGTAGTCAGAGACCCCCGTAGCTGGATTCATCAAGCCATCCACCGTGCTGAAAGTTACCGTCACCGGTTGCGCTGCCGTTTGGGTGAGGGTAATCGAGTACACGAAGCTCATCGTATCTGTACCCGCATCCAGCTCCGTCGCCGAGAGCAACCCGCTCAGACCCACACCCAGCGGATCGTTATCTTGAATGACCCCGGTCGCCAGAGTACCTACCAACATCCCATTGCTGCCAGTCAGCTCCACCGTGAAGTTCTCGTTTCCCTCCGGCAGCATGTCATCCACCACCGTTACCGTCACCGGTACCATAGTCTGTCCAGCTGTCAGCGTCACCACTGCTGAGCTAAGACCAACAAAGTCATCCCCCGTCATCGCCGTTCCCGGATTCGTCTGATAGGTCACAACTACCGGCAGGTTCACCGTCTCGCTCAGGCTGATGGTGTACACAAACGCCGTATTGCTTTCTACCTGCGATACCGTCCCCGGCACCACACTCACCGTTGGGAAATCATTATTCAAGATAATCCCAGTCGCTTGGGTCTGGTTCGTATACGTTACCGTCAGACCCGTCGCTGAGATGGGCGTACCCACCAGATTCACGAAGAACTCTTCATCCGGCTCTACCACCGTATCCCCGCTCACCGTCACCGTCACCGGTGTTCCCAATGAACCAACTGGAATCACCACCATGTTGTTGGCAATGCCCACATAATCTTGGGTCGAGGTCGCCGGATTGGTCATCCCATCCGCGGTACTAAAGGTTACCGTCACCGGTTGCGCTGCTGTCTGGGTCAGGGTAATCGAATACACGAAACTCATCGTGTCTGTACCCGCATCTAACTCCGTCGCCGAGAGCAACCCGCTCAGACCCACCCCCAACGGATCGTTATCTTGAATGACCCCCGTCGCCAAAGTGCCTACCAACATCGCGTTGGTACTCACTTGGGTCAGTTGCACCGTGAAATCTTCGTTCCCTTCTGGCAGCATGTCATCCACCACCGTCACCGTCACCGGCACCGTGCTTTCCCCCGCGTTAAAGGTGACCACACCGCCCAGGATTTCCGCAAAATCATCCCCCGTCATCGCGGTCACGGGATTTGTCTGGAAGGTCACGACCACCGGTTGGTTCAGGGTCTGGCTCAGGCTAACGGTATATACAAACGCCGTATTGCTCTCCACCTGGGTCACCGTGCCTGGCACCAAGCTCACTTCCGGCAAGTCATCATCAATGATGGTAGCCACTGCAGAACTTGGAAAAATCGAAGCTCCGCTTGCGCCGGTGAGCTGTACGGCAAAAGCCTCGTCCGGCTCGGTGCTGTTGTCGCCAATGACCGTAACAGTAATGGGAACAGTAATGCTGCCAGCAGGAATGATAGCGACACTTGCCGGTGCTACATAGTCCATCGCATCTGTTGTGATGTCATTCAACACATAGGTCACCGTCACTGGGAAGTTGGCCGTTTGCGCTAAGGACAAATTGAATACGAAACCTGTGTCCATGGCCGTGCCTTCCAACATGGCTGGTGGCCCTGAGATGCCGACAATGGCAAAGTCGTTGTCCAGAATGACCCCAGTCGCAGATGGTGCATTTACCGTCACGTTTGGGTTAATGGAGGTAATGCCAAGGATAAAGTCTTCGTTGGTTTCTGGGATGCCGTCGGGAATGGTAGTTACCGTCACAAGCTGCAGGGTGTTGCCGGTGGGGAACACCACTTCCATCATGTTTCCTTGGAAGTCAAGACTGGTGGTGGCGGTGCCATCCATGGTACTGAAGCTTACGGTTGCCGGCAAGGCCAACGTGTTGGACAGAGTGATGCTGTAGACCAGCGTGGAAGGAGTGAACGGCCCGGCATCCTCGATGACGCTGATGGTTCCAGGGGTAATACCCACAGCTACATCATCGTTGAGAATGACCCCAGTGGCCGTGCTCAAAGCGGGAACAATCATGGCACCGGCCCCCATGACCGTGGTGATGCTCACAAAGAAGTTTTCGTCCGGCTCGATTGCGCTGTCAGGAATAACCGTTACGGTTACCAGTTGGGTGGTCTGACCTGCCGTAATGACAACGGCTCCCGCATTGGCGGTGTAGTCCATATCCGCTACGGTAGCAGCGCCATCCATGGTACTGAAGTCAACGGTGATGTCGGCACCGGCGGTTTGGCCGTTCAAGCTGATGGTGTAAACGTAGGTACTGTTGGTAGCCTGGTTCTCAAATGCGGAGATGCTACCCAAAATGGCTACACCAATAGCGTCATCGTTGATGATGGTGCCTGTGACCTGCGTGGTTCCTGGTGCGGCATTGGTCATGCCCAGTTGCACCAAGAAGGTCTCATCGTTCTCGGGGATGGTGTCACCGCTGACCGGTACGGTGATGAGGGCCGTACTCACACCCACGGGGATGGTCAGGGTGCCCACCTGAGGAGCGTAGTCACTGTTGTCCATGGCAGTATCATCCATGGTGCTGAATTCTACTGTGATCGGCTGCGTGGTCGCCTCCGAAAGAGTCACGGTGAATACAGCGTTCATGGTGCCGGCGTTCCCTTCCAACAGGGATACCCCCGCTACTAAGCCAACCATGACGCTGCCCGCATCATCGTTAATCAAAACCCCCGTTGCCTGGGTTGAGGGTGATAGAGCGGCCAACATGTCGGGACTGTTCACACCCAAAAGCTGGACAAAAAAGTTTTCATCTGGCTCGTTGGTGGCATCCCCAATGCCGGTCACCACAATGGGGTCGCTGAAGGACATGCCTGCTGGAATCACAAGCGTTGTCGCGGCAATGCCCGTGTAGTCGCTGCCTGCCGTTGTAGCTGTCCCATCCATGGTCTGGAAGGTGACAGTGATGGGGGTAGAAGCGGTTGCGTTGAGGGTCACGGAGTAGGTGAAGGTGGGAAAATCACCCACATTACCTTCCAATTGTGAGATGGAACCCTGCAAGAAAACTTGTACAAAGTCATCGTTGATGATGGTGCCATTGGCTTGCGTCGTACCCACCACTCCGTTGGTACCCGTGAGTTGCACCAAGAAGGTCTCGTTTGGTTCGGGAACGTTGTCGCCCGACACGGTGACGGGCACGGTGATGGTCTGAGTGCCAGGATTAAAGGTAACTACGTTGCCCGCAATGGGTGTGTAGTCGTTGTCTCCCGTCGTTGCTGTCCCATCCATGGTGGCATAGGTGACGGTGATGGGCAGGCTATTGGTGGCATCCAAGCTGAGGGTGAACACAAAGTTGGTGGCCATGCCCGTGCCTTCCGCTTGGCTCAGACCCAAAATGCTCACAGCAGAAAGGTCATCGTTGAGGATGGTGCCGGTGGCTAAGTCTTGCACGATCATGATATTACCCGCCCCCCCAGGACCGGTGGCCATTTCCAGGCTTACGGTGAAGGTCTCGTCGGGTTCTGCCACCGTATCATCAATACCTGTAACCACAACAGTCGCCAGAGACTGACCAGGATTGAGAATAACTGTACCGTCGTTGTCTATGTAGTCTGTACCAGCCATTGCCTCACCCATCACTGGGCCGTCATTGGTGAGGTAGCTCACCGTAACCGGTACACCCGCGGTCTGGGACAGGCTAATAGTGAAGGAGAACGGATTTATTACAGAATCTGCTTCCAAACGGGTTCCTCCACCAATGAGACTGATGCTCAGCTCATCATCGTTGAGGATGGTGCTGGTAATGATGGTCATGCCAAACGTTTGTGCCGCCATGATGCTGACGTTGAAGGTTTCGTCAGCTTCGGGAAGCACCTCACCTAGGATCGTGACCGGCACCGCAACGGTTGCGGTCATTGCCGGAATCTCAATGATTTGGGTAAACGGCGTGTAGTCTGTCATGTCCGCCGTGCCGTCGGTCAGGGCGAAGGTAACAGTAGTGGGGGTGGTTGGGTTGGGTGCAGACAGGCTGAGGGTGTAGGTTTGGGTATTGGTGACGTTGCCCTCCAGAAAAGTGGTGGGGCCCAGCAGGGTAACGCCGGAATTGGCATCGTCGTTGATGATGGAACCGGTAGCGAGACTGTTGGCGAGTTGTGGTGTCACCCCAGGCCCCATGGCGTTGCTCAGCATGACCGTAAAGGCTTCGTCTGGCTCGAGCAAGGTATCGCCGGTTACGGGTACCGTGACGACAAATGCAGTTTGTCCTGCATTGAAGACCGCATTGCCCATCATGGAAGCATAATCATTGTTCCCAACCTCGGCCGTGTCGTCTGCGGTGGCGAAGCCCACGGTGACTGGAAAGGGAGCCGAGTTGCTGAGGGTGATGGTGAACAGGAAGTCCATTGTTCCTGTGTTCCCCTCCAGAGCTGTGAAGGTCTGATTCAGGAAGCCAATGGTGGGGGAATCGTCGTTGATGATGGTACCGGTGGCGATCGTGGTTCCACTCACCATAAAGATAGAACTGTCCAGCATTACCTGAAAGGTTTCGTCAAATTCAGGGGTTTCATCTCCAGGGACGATAATGCTGAACAGGGCTGTGGTTTGACCGGCGGGAATGACAGCGGTGGTGATGGCATTGTTAAAATCTGTACCCGGAGTTGCCGGGTTTGTCATCCCACCTGCAGTGCTAAAGGTGACAGTGGTTGGCAAAGGCGATGTGAGACCCATACCCATCGAATCGGTTAAGCCGATGGTGTAGACAAAGGTGTTCATGTCGCCGGTGTTGCCCTCTACCTGTGTGCCTGTACTCCCTAAAAAGCTCACTTCTGGAGCATCCAGCATGAATCCGGCAAGGAAACCGACCCCGTGGGATTGATCTGCCGGTACGGCTCCGTCGCGAAACTCAATGGTGAAGGCGTTGACAGGACTGGCAAAACTGACGGTAGCGTTGGCACCTGTACTTTCTGTCCCGATCGCCATGGTGGCAGTTGCCGGTGTGGCTGTGTCTTCGCCAGCAAAGACTCGCGTCGTGCTGCCCATGGTTTGTACCGTCAAGCCAGCATCTGCCATGATGTTGGGCGCTACCGGGCCCGTAACCATTACATCATCCTGGAATTGCTGCAGCGGATCCGACAGGGGAACGGTGTATTGCGCATCCACGTTGGTTAGCACGAAGTTGGAGTCGCCAACCGGAATGAGGCTCATGGTACCGGTAACAAAGAAGCTGACCATGATGTCCAAACCGGCATCGGTGTTGGCCATTCCATCCTGCGGTGGCAGAAAGCTGGCAATCAGGGGAGTGACCCCTGCCCCACCTGTGAACATCCCGGTGTCATCAATGGTTGCCGGTATAGCCCCACCGACTGCAGATACTGCGATCTGAACATCAATACCCGAAGCATCAACGTTGCTGAAGAGCTGCGTGCCTACGCCTGTTGGACTCCAGTCGAAGGGCATCCCCCCAAAAAGTAGGTTGGCGATGAACAGGGTCTCTTCGTAATCTAAGGCTTGAACGGCTGGAGATTCGATCGCCCCGGTGGTGTACTCCAAGAGCCAGTCACCGCCCAGGATAGACTGCCCGGTGAGGTTGTCGGAGGCGGCGACATCGGCCCCAGTCAGGCGAGCAATTTCATCAACAAAGGCTTTGCCGGTGGCTGAGCCGGCGAGGTTGCAACCATAAAACAAAATGTCGGCATCGATCGCCAGGGCGTTGGCCCAGGACTGGACAAGGGAAGAATAGCTGCGGAGGTTGTCGGCGCGCAGAGAGGTGTTGCCCAGGTGAACGGTACCGTCGTCGCCGTGGGACAAAATGTGAATGCCGGTGAGGTTGCTGCGGCCGGCTAGGGTTTCGGCAATGCGGGCAATCCCGTTTTCGTCTTGCCCGATGTAAATGACTTGGGCATCGGTGGGCAGGCTCGCCACGAGGGCTTGATAGTTGGCGACACCGGTATCGACAAAATATAGGTTGCTGCCACCGCTGGGCAATGAGTTGACCAGCGGTGGCAGAGAATGGGCGTCGATCGCCCCTGGATTCCACCCGCCCGAACCCGAAAATGGCTGACTCATGGCTCCCCCGGTACCTCACACAACTTCTAACAACAATCTCCGGCAGCTTGGATTTGCTACGGGTTCCCCTCGACTCGTACTTAATCGAACCATAGAGAACTGTCGATAGCTTTCAAGCCCGCTCGCCATTGTCGAGGTTTGCCCCATCTCTGTCAAGGTTTGGACTTGGCAACGGCAAGATCCGGCGATCGGCAAGGACTACGGAGCGCATTCTTCTGGACATGGCGGCCGGGAGCGCAACCATGGAAAATTGGCTCCGGGTCTTGGTTTTGCCACTACCCCCCTTCGGCAGACTCAGGAAACGGGGAGCGGGGGTCACATCCGCCCGAGGGGTGCCACCCCTGCCTTTCTCAAGGAGGAGTCTCCAAAGAGAGCCCATCCCATCAGAGATTCTTACCACCCCTGCCCCTCCAAAGGAGGGGAATTTGGAGCGCGGCCTATATCAACACCCTTAGACTGGGCAAGTCTTGCGAAAGCCCCCACCGTCGAACCCACGTCCGGGTTGAAATTCAGGCCTACGGCGCTAGGGCTGTACCGATCGCCAGCCAATTTCCCGATAAAAACAACTGCGGGCGCCGGTGTGGCAGGCGGCTCCCCCCCGCTGCTCGATCGCCAACAGCAACACGTCGGCATCGCAATCGACCCATAGCCGCTCCAATTTTTGGGTGCAACCCGATGTGGCCCCCTTGTGCCACAATTCCTGCCGCGACCGGCTCCAATAATGCACTTCCCCGGTTTCTAGGGTTTTGGCGATCGCCGCTGCATTCATCCACGCCATCATCAACACCTGACCATCGTGGACATCCTGGGCGATCGCCGGAATCAACCCCTGTTCGTTGAACCGCAGGTGCGCCAAAAAGGATTCTAGGCTGGGGGCCGCTACTAAATTACCAGCTAAATTACCAGTCAAACCGACCGTCGATAAGTCCATACCTACCCCAAAACCCGTACCGTTTGCTGGCAGAGGTAACGATCGCACAGCACCAAGGCCGCCATGGCCTCCACCATGGGCACCGCCCGCGGCAACACACAGGGATCGTGTCGCCCCCGCGCCTTCAGGGTGGTTTCTTCGCCGCTCACCGAGACGGTGTTTTGGGACTGCAAAATGGTGGCCGTGGGCTTGAAGGCCACCCGAAACACAATGTCTTCGCCGTTGCTGATGCCCCCCTGAATCCCCCCCCGAACGGTTGGTGCGGGTGCGCAGGCGATCGCCCTCCATGTAAAACTCGTCGTTGTGTTCCCGGCCCGTCAGGTAGGTGCCGGCAAACCCTGACCCCACCTCAAATCCCTTGGATGCCGGCAAGGACATCATGGCCTTGGCCAATTCGGCCTCCAACTTGTCGAACACGGGGTCCCCAACCCCACCGGCGCCGCGCGCACCACGCATTCCACCACCCCACCCAACGAGTTGCCCTCCCGACGGGCCGTCTCAATCTCGGCGATCGCCTTGGCTGCCACCCCGGCATCGGGACAGCGCAAAATGTTGGACTCGATTTGGGCTGCGGTCACCGTTCCCGGATCGATGGGAGCTTCCAGATCCCGCACCCGCTGCACGTAGGCTAAAATCTCCGTTTGGGCCACTTGGTGCAAAATTTTCTTGGCGATCGCCCCGGCGGCTACCCGACCAATGGTTTCCCGGGCCGAGGCCCGTCCCCCCCCTGCCAATTGCGCAGGCCGTATTTGGCTTGGTAGGTGGCATCGGCATGGGACGGCCGAAACTTTTCCGCCATCTCTTGATAATCTTGGCTGCGGGCATCCTGATTACGCACCAACAGGGCGATCGGCGTGCCCAAGGTTTTGCCTTCAAACACCCCCGACAAAATTTCGCAGCGATCGCTTTCCTGACGGGGGGTCACAATGGCGCTTTGCCCCGGTCGCCGCCGGTCTAAATCGGTCTGAATATCCTCTGGTGTTAGCGCTAGGTGGGGGGGACAACCATCCACCACCACCCCCACCCCGCCCCCGTGGGATTCGCCAAACGTGGCCACCCGAAACACTTGCCCAAAGAAACTGCCCATCTTGTGACCCCGTATTGCCGCTGCTTGCTGTGTGGATGGAGCGCCAACCGCTTGCTTCAGGTGCTCTCTTCAAGTGCTCTCTTCAGGTACTCCCCGTGAAAATCACATCGGGGAAACGGGCTTGGGCTTCCGACATCAATTTGCCTTTGCCCTCTTCTTGCCAATAGTTAATGACTTCCGTCGCTTTGTTCAAAATGTCAATCCGTTCCTGGTCGGAAATCCAGGGCTTGGACTCCAATTCGGTTTTCAGTTGATCCCAGGCATCGTCCCGCGGCCAAAAAAAGTATTTGGTCAGGGGGCTATGCCCTTTGCCCACCACCTGATCGACCGCCAAGGCCACATCCTTTTGCAGCCAAAGAATTTTTAGTACAAACTCTGCCAAGGGAATCCAACCTCCACAAACGACACACACTTAACAAGATACCTAGCCCTAGGGGACGGGGCTTTGCGGTCTATAATCTTACCACGTTGCTCTTGACCATGGAGCCAAAACCTTGACAAATTCTGAACCGGCGTTGGTGTTGGACATTGACGGGGTATTGCGGGATGTTTCCCAATCCTACCGGCGGGCCCTGGCGGACACGGTGGCGCGATTTGGCGGGGAGCGGCCCACCCCCGAGGCGATCGACGACCTCAAGGCGGAGGGGCTGTGGAACAACGATTGGGAAGCCAGCCAGGAGTTGTTGCGGCGGCGGGGAATCGCCGTGGACTTTGGGGAAGTGGTGGCCCATTTTCAGCAGCAATACCGGGGGGACGGTGGCGACGATCCGACCCGTTGGACGGGCTACATTGCCCAGGAACCATTGTTGGCCAACCCGGAATTTTTTGCGAGCCTGACGGCGGCGGGTCTGCCCTGGGGATTTTTCAGCGGGGCGACCCGGGCTTCGGCGCGGTTTGTGTTGGGACGCTTGGGCCTGGCCGAGCCGGTGTTGGTAGCCATGGAGGACGCGCCGGGGAAACCGGATCCGACGGGGTTGCTGGCGGTGGCTGATCGCCTGGGGGCGGCCACGGTGGTTTATGCGGGGGATACGGCGGCCGATATGCTGACGGTGGGGGCGGCCCGGCAACGGCAGCCCGATCGCCGGTGGGTGGCGGTGGGGGTGGTGCCGCCCCATGTTTTGGCCGGAGATGATCCCGAAGCCTATCGCCAAAGGTTGCGGCAGCAGGGGGCCGATGCGGTGGTGGATTCGGTGTTGGCCTTGACCCCCGCTTGGTTGCGATCGCAGTAGGTCTATGGAACCGATTTGGCAATTGCAGGCGGCAGGGGGGGTAGCCCCCTGGCTGGAGCAGCGGGCGGGGGCGATCGCCGGGCAGTTGTTGTGGCAGCGGGGATGGCGGGAACCGGCGACGGTCGAGGCCTTTTTGGACTGGCGGGCTTGGCCACCCACTCCCCCGGAGGCTTTGGGGGCGAGCGAGGTGGCGCAGGCGGTGGCCCGGTTGGTACGGGCTTGGGAAACCCAAGAGGCGATCGCCGTTTGGGGGGATTTCGATGCGGACGGGATCACGGCCACAGCGGTGTTGTGGGAAGGCTTGGCCCCGTTTTTCCCCCAGGGCGAAAAATTGTTTGCCTACATCCCCAACCGGTTGACCGAATCCCATGGTTTGTCGCGGGCGGGGCTGGAAACCCTGCGCCATTGTGCCCTGATTGTGACCTGCGACACCGGCAGCACCAGCCTTGAGGAGTTGGCGTTGTTGCAAGATTGGGGCATCGACGCGATCGTGACGGATCACCACGTGTTGCCGCCGGCGCGACCCCCGGTCTTGGCGTTGCTGAACCCCCGGACGTTGCCGCCGGAGCATCCCTTGGCCACGTTGTCGGGGGTGGCGGTCGCCTACAAACTGTTGGAGGCTTTTTATGCCGCCGTGCCGAATCCGCCGCCGTTGGAACCCCTGTTGGATTTGGTGGCCATTGGTTTGGTGGCCGATTTGGTGGAGTTGCGGGGGGACTGCCGGTATTTGGCCCAGCGGGGCTTGGACGTGCTGAAACAAAAGCGGCGGCCCGGTGTGAAGTTGTTGTTGGAGCGGTGCAATCGGGCGGGCGATCGCGCCACGGACATCGGCTTTGGGTTGGGGCCGCGGTTGAATGCCGCCAGTCGGATTTGGGGGGATGCTTGGCCGGCGGTGGAATTGCTGACAAGCACGGATCCGCACCATTGCCAAAAGTTGGCCGATCGCATGGAGCAGGCCAACGATCGCCGCAAGGGGTTGGTGCAGCAGGTGGCGATCGCGGTGGAGCGGCGCTTGGCCCGGGTGGATTTATCGACCCAGGGGGCGATCGTGTTGGCGGACGAGGTGTGGCCCCCCGGCATTTTGGGGTTGGTGGCGGGGCGCTTGGTGCAAACCTACAACCGGCCGGTGTTTTTGTTGAACGTGACCGGGGAGATTGCCCGGGGCAGTGCGCGGGCCCCCCGCGGCCTCGATTTGTACCAACTGTTGCAGGGCCAAGGGCGGCTGTTGCTGGGGTTTGGCGGCCATCCCCAAGCCGGTGGTCTGTCTTGCCTGAGCCCAAACGTGCCTTTGCTGGCGGAGGCGATCGAGCAGCAGTTGGCGCAACAGGGTTGGCGGGCTGGCCCCCCCGTCCTTTCTTTGGATGCCACGGTGACGGTGTCCCAACTCAACCAACAGACGTTTCGGGAAATCAAACAATTGGAACCCTTTGGCATGGGCCATCCCGCCCCTTGCTTTTTGGTGGCCCGGTGCCGCTTTCACGATGTGGACGACGGTTGGCATTTCACGGCGCGGGGCGACAAGTTGCGTTACCGGCGCACCAAGTTTGTGTTGACCGACGACAGCGGGAAAATCTCCGGCCTTTGGTGGGAACACGATGCCCAGGATATCCCCACCGGTCTGTGCGATGCCGCCGTGGAATTGGTGGACAATCCCCAACGAAAAACCTACGAGGTGCGGTTGATCGCCGTTCGCCCCAGTACCGCCCCGCCGCCGGTGGTGTTGCCCGCGCCCCCCCCCCCAAGTGCTTCATGGGCGCGATCGCGATTTGCCCCCCGGTGCGCTCCGGTGCGAGTCGCCCCCCGGCTTCCCAACAGGAAC
>JAAUUG010000315.1 GCA_012031195.1 Oscillatoriales cyanobacterium SM2_1_8 | reverse complement strand
CACTTCCCACACGGGGCCCTGGCGGGCAGCGACGAGGTGTTGAACGCGGCCTTTCGGCGGTGCGGAGTGTTGCGGGTGGACAACATTTCCGATTTGTTCGACATGGCCGAGGTGTTGTCGAAGGAGCCCAAGTTGCCCCAGGGCAAGCGTCTGTTGGTGGTCACCAATGCGGGGGGGCCCGGCGTGATCGCCACCGATGCCCTGATCCAAGAAAAGGGGGAACTGGCTCCCCTCGCCCCGGCCACCCGCACGGAATTGGATGCCCTGTTGCCGGCACACTGGAGTCACGGCAACCCGATCGACATTTTGGGGGATGCCGATGCCGAGCGCTACGGCCAGGCCTTGGCGATCGCCGCCCAAGACCCCAACAGCGATGCGATTTTGGTGATTTTGACCCCCCAATCCATGTCCCAGCCGACGGAGACCGCCGCCAAACTAATTGCCTGCGCCGAAGCCTGCCCCAAACCGATTTTGGCCAGTTGGATGGGCGGAGAAGCCGTGGCCCCGGCGGTGCAGGCCCTCAACGCGGCCGCGATCCCCACCTTTGGCTATCCCGATACGGCCACCCACATTTTTAATTACATGTGCCGCTACAGCGCCAACCTCCAAGCCCTCTACGAAACGCCGGTGTTGCCCCCGGCGGAGGCCCTGCCGGATCGGGCGGGGGTGGCCCATCTGCTCACCGCCGTGCAGGCGACGGGGCGCTCCCTGCTCACCGAATACGAAGCCAAACAGGTGTTGACGGCCTACGATCTGCCGGTGGTGCCGACCCACCCCGCGTTCACGGCCGCCGAAGCCGTGGCGATCGCCGAGGGGTTGGGTTACCCGGTGGTGTTAAAGCTGTTGTCCGAAACCATCACCCACAAAACCGAGGTGGGGGGGGTACAACTCAACCTGGGGGATGCCGCGGCCGTGGCGGCGGCCTTTGCCCGGATTCGGGCCAGCGTGATGGCGATCGCCCCGGCCGCCTTTGGTGGGGTGACCGTGCAACCGATGATCTCGGCCCAAGGGGGCTACGAATTGATTGTGGGCAGCAGCACCGATCCCCAATTCGGGCCGGTGCTTTTGTTTGGCAGCGGGGGGCAATTGGTGGAAGTGTTTCAGGATCGGGCTTTGGCCTTGCCTCCCCTCAACAGCACCTTGGCCCGGCGGCTGATCGAGCGCACCCGCATCTACCCGGCGTTGTTGGGGGTGCGGGGTCGCCAAGCGGTGGACATGGAAGGGCTGGAACAACTGTTGGTGCGGTTCAGCCAATTGGTGGTGGAACAACCCCAAATTCAAGAAATCGAAATCAATCCCCTGTGGGTGTCGGGCGATCGCCGGCTGGCCTTGGATGCTCGGGTGGTGGTGCGATCGCCCCAGACTCCGGCTCCCCCCTTGGCGATCCGGCCCTATCCCAGCCAGTACATGAGTTGTTTTACCCTCCACAACGGCCTGCCGGTGACGTTGCGGCCCATCCGCCCCGAAGATGAACCCCTGTTGGTGGCCTTTCATCGCCTCCTCTCGGCGGAAAGCGTGTACATGCGCTATGCCCACATGCTGAACCTGCAATACCGCATTTCCCACGATCGCCTCACCCGGATTTGCTTCATCGACTACGACTGGGAAATGGTCTTGGTGGCCGATGGCCAAGACCCCGCCACCGGCGATCGCCAATTGCTGGGGGTGGCCCGCCTCACCCGCGACCACCAGGACAACCCCGCAGAATTGGCCATGATTGTGGGCGATCGCTTTCAGCACCAGGGACTGGGGACGGAACTGGTGCGGCGGTTGGTGGCGGTGGCCCAAGCCGAAGGCATCGCGGCGATCGAGGCCCACATGTTGCCCAGCAACACCGCCATGGCCAAAATCTGTACCCGGTTGGGGTTTCGGTTGCATCCCCACCCCGACCTCCACACGGCAGTCTTGACCCTGGCGCCCTAGGCTCTGTTGACAGGAAGGGCATCGAGAACATCGACAAAGTCTAACCCCGCCCTCATCCCCCAACCCCTTCTCCCAGAACGGGAGAAGGGGAGCGGAACCCTCTTGCGCATGGAGGCGGACAGTGCGCCAAAAGCATCAACACCCCCAAGGCTCAAGTTGGATCTCCAACGGCGAGGGGAGGGCCGGTCAAAATTTGCCACAATGGGGGCACCAAACCGTACCGCCACGGTCTTTGGTTTAACCCGGTAGGCCTCACACCATGAACGAATCGGCTTGGCCCCTCAACATTGACTTTACGGAAGCGTTGCAGCACCCGCAAATTTGCTTTGCCGATGAGGTATTGCGGCGATCGCAGCCACGGCGGGGCCGACACAACCGGATTTTGCTGTGGTCGGGCAACTTTGCCAGCGTTTATGAACTGGTACACCGGGAAGTGAATTGGGCGGTACGGTGTTTTACCCGGCCGCCGGCCCCCGACACCCGCGCCCGCTACCTGGCGATCGGGGCCCACCTCATGAAACATCACCCCTCCTGTGCGGTAAATTTTCAGTATCTGGAGCGGGGCATTTTGGTGAAGGGGGTGTGGTACCCCATCCTCAAAATGGAATGGGTAGACGGTTTGGAGTTGGATCGTTACCTGGCCCAACACCGCCGCGATCGCCGGTTGTTGCAAAACTTGTATTGCCGGTTGCAGGACATGCAGACCGAATTTCGGGACATTGGCTTTGCCCACGGCGACCTTCAGCACGGCAACATTCTGGTGTTGGCGGACGGTCGGCTGAAGTTGGTGGACTACGATGGGTCGTGGGTGCCGGCCCTGAACGACAAACGGGCGGTGGAAACCGGACACCCCAGCTACCAGTCCCCGCACCGCACCCTCAGCGATTTTGATGCCGACCTCGATGATTTTGCCTTTGAGGTGTTGTTGCTGTCGGTGCAACTGTTGTTGGTGCAGCCAGAATTGTGGGAGGAATTCCACGAAGAGGGCAACAATTTGCTGTTTCGGCGCGCGGATTTTGAACATCCCGCCCAATCCCCACTCTGGCAAAGGATTGCGTCCTGGAGCCAGCCCGAAGTGCAAGCCCATCGCGATCGCTGCTGAGTTGGTGCGGGGGCGATCGCCGTCCTTGGTGGGGGCGGAGCTGGGATTTCCTGAAGACCTACCAGCCCCCCGTGTGGCTGCCCCAGGCGACCTTGGGGGTGGCGACGCTGATGTTTCTGGGGGGAGCGACCTACCTCACCCAGGCGATCGCCCGTTCCCAGCCCCCATCTCCCCCCGTAGC
>JAAUUG010000314.1 GCA_012031195.1 Oscillatoriales cyanobacterium SM2_1_8 | reverse complement strand
CGACCACGATTGTTTTGATTGCCTTTACTCCCCTCTCCCAGGGAGGGAGAGGGGCTGGGGGTGAGGGCAAGATTGTCGCAAACATATTTGAAATGACTGTATTTACGGCTATACCCCCCCAGCCCTCAAGCTTTGGGCAAAAGGACAAGCCTGGGTTTGACCATAGGTTACCCGTAAATTCTGAGGGATGGACAATGGTTACCAGCCAAGGGATTGGGGCATCGCAAGCATTGTGCTTCGAGCCACCGGGTTAGGCCGGCGGTAGTTCTCCGTCCGCCACCCACTGCTCCCACAGGTCGGGACGACGGGCTTGGGTGCGCGCAATTTGTTGCTCCCGCCGCCAGCGCGCGATTTCGGCGTGGTTGCCCGACAGCAACACCTCCGGTACCGGCCACCCCCGAAACTCCGCGGCCGCGTGTACTGGGGATAATCCAACAAACCCTCGGCAAAACTTTCATTCGCCAACGAAGCGGTTTTGCCCACCGTTCCCGGCAACAACCGGATCGTACCGTTGATTACCGCCAGCGCGGGGATTTCGCCGCTGGTCAACACAAAATCCCCCAACGAGACTTCCCGCTCGATCAGGCGATCGCACACCCGTTGATCGACCCCTTCGTAGCTGCCGCACACCAACACCAGTTGCGCCAACCCCGCAAAATGCTGCAGCAGGTTTGGGTGAGGGTTCCCCCTGGGGGCTGAGCAACACCACCTCCCGCGGCGATCGCACCGGCAGGGATTCCACCGCCGCAAACAAAGGCTCGGGTTTCAGCAACATGCCCACGCCCCCGCCGTAGGGCTCATCGTCCACCCGTCGATGCTTGTCCTCCGCAAAATTTCTGGGATCGGTCAGCACCACCTCGGCAATCCCCCGGGCCAAAGCCCGTCCGATCACGCCAACCTTCAACGACCCCTGAAAAAAATCGGGAAACAGGGTGACCACATCAATGCGCATGGGTTTGCGTTTTATAGCCGTAAATAGCTTGGTTGAGACGGGGGCAGGGGTGGCCGCCCCCAAACCCCCATTCCCTTCCAGGTCTTAACCTATCCGAGTATAGCTATCCTCGCATTTTCGGTTCAACGCTGCCGCAACCGCTCCAATTCTGCCCGCAAATCCGACAACTGCTGGGTCAAATCGGACAGAGCTTGGGCATCGTCTTGGGGTACGCCGCCCGTCCCCTCTTCCGCCGGCTGCGCCGTTGTGTCCACCGTGGTCGGTACGGGTTCTTCGGCCCGCGAAGTGGGGGCACCCGTTTGTCGAGCCACCATCCGATCGACAAAATTCCGGGCTTCCATCTCGGCGCTCACCCCTTTTTCGACCAGCTGATCGAGATCCTGTTGCCAAGATTGCAGGCTTTGCTCGCGGGCAATGGGGTCTTGCCAAAATTCGAGGAGGGCTGCCGTAGCCCCCAACGACGCATAAAATCCTTTTTGCAACGCTTCGCCTAAGTCCATGGGGGTTTTTCCGTGCTGCGGTTCCATCTTAGCCGACAACGGGGATGGGTCGGAAAGCCCCTCCGAGTCAGATTCCCTGTATGTTCCCCCATCCCCACACCCTTCTCGGTGCCGAGAAACCAAAGGGGGGAGCGGGCCGGGGTGAGGGCAAAACCAAGACCAGGAGCGGGATTTTCCCCATCGAATTCACGTCTACAATGGGGATGTGATGGAACCGCCAAGATGCCCCAGCGCTATGCCAGGTTGGCGATCGCCGCCGCGGTGCTGACCATTCTTCTCAAAACCGGCGGATACCTCCTCACCGGCTCGGTGGCTTTGCTTTCCGATGCGTTGGAATCGGGGGTCAATTTGTTGGCGGCGGTGGTAGCCCTTTGGATGTTGACTTTGGCCGCCCAGCCAGCGGACGCCGAACATCCTTTGGCCACAGCAAGTTTGAGTATTTTGCCAGCGCGGTGGAAGGGGGAGGCATTCTGATGGCGGCGGCGGGCATTGCCCTGACGGCTTGGGGGCGGCTCCAGCAACCCATTCCCCTGCCGGCTTTGGATGGAGGCATTGCCCTGACCGGTTTGGCGACGGCGATCAACGGCGCTACGGCTTGGCTGTTGTGGCGAGCCGGTCGCCGGCTGCAGTCGATCGCCTTGCGGGCCGATGCCCATCACCTGTTGACGGATGTGTGGACTTCGGTGGGGGGGATGATCGGCTTGGCGTTGATTCAACTGACGGGCTGGCTATGGCTCGACCCGGCGATCGCCATCGGGATGGCCCTGCACATTGCGATCGTGGGCTATCACCTCCTGCAGGAAACCGTAGCCGGTTTGGTGGATACGGCCCTGCCGCCGGCGGATTTGCACCTTTTGGAGACCCTCTTGGCCGAATTTGCCCCGCCCGAAATTCAATTTCATGCCCTGCGCACACGGCGAGCGGGCCGCCGACGGTTTGTGTCGGTGCACGTTTTGGTACCCGGTACCTGGTCGGTTCAACAAGGCCACACCCTCTGCGATCGCCTGGAGCAACACATTGCCCAAGGTCTGCCCGGCACCGTTGCCACCACCCACCTCGAACCCCTCGAAGACCCCCTTTCCTGGGCGGATACCGAACTCGACCGCCCGATCGCCCCTTAGGGCCTTGGCCCAAAATGGTTTGCGGTTACTTTTTGGCCAAATTGCTGGCGGCGGCCGCCACCACCAATCCTCCCACCACCAACACGACCCAATACCGGCGAATCATCCAATACAAACCGCTCAGGAAGTAATCCACCTCCCGAATCAACCAACGCCCCACCACCACGACGCCAATCAACGTCGCCAATCCCAACAATATCGGCATTGCGTTTTTCATGGTGCCCTTCTTTAGTAGCTGTGGGCATTGTAGTCTAAAATTTTCACGTATAGCTGCAAATATAGCTGTTTTGCATAGCGACGAGACAAAACAACTCGGGTCGCAGGGGCGAAGCCCCCGTATTGTTTCTATTAGACGTTCGTTGGGCAAGAAAAAACCGTGTCGGCTTTATAGTCAATTTAATTAAAAGTGGCACGATTGCGATTGTTTTGATTGCCTTTACTCCCCTCTTCCTACCTGGGAGAGGGGCTGGGGGTGAGGGAAAAATTGTCGCAAACACATTTGAAACGATTATATAGATGTTTTGCATAGCGATGAGACAAGACAGTTAGGGTCGCAGGGGCGAAGCCCCCGACAATGGTTCTATTGGACTTTCGTTGGGCAAGAAAAAACTGTATTAATTTATTAAATGAACTATAT